>NZ_JBEOZT010000029.1:0-150799 GCF_040298265.1 Nonomuraea sp. NPDC001636 | reverse complement strand
GTCAAGGGCGAGAACATCCCCGAGCCGGGCATTCCGGAGTCCTTCAAGGTCCTCATCAAGGAAATGCAGTCGCTGTGCCTCAACGTCGAGGTGCTCTCCAGCGACGGCATGTCCATCGAGATGCGCGACACCGACGAGGACGTCTTCCGCGCGGCGGAGGAACTCGGTATCGATCTGTCCCGGCGTGAGCCGAGCAGCGTGGAAGAAGTCTGAGGGGGAGATCGCACACAATGCTAGACGTCAACTTCTTCGACGAGCTCAGGATCGGTCTTGCGACCGCCGACGACATCCGTCAGTGGTCGCACGGCGAGGTCAAGAAGCCCGAGACCATCAACTACCGGACTCTCAAGCCGGAAAAGGACGGACTCTTCTGCGAGAAGATCTTCGGTCCGACCCGCGACTGGGAGTGCTACTGCGGCAAGTACAAGCGCGTCCGGTTCAAGGGCATCATCTGTGAGCGCTGCGGCGTCGAGGTGACCCGGGCCAAGGTGCGTCGTGAGCGGATGGGCCACATCGAGCTGGCCGCGCCCGTCACGCACATCTGGTACTTCAAGGGCGTGCCGTCGCGCCTCGGCTACCTGCTCGACCTGGCCCCGAAGGACCTGGAGAAGGTCATCTACTTCGCGGCCTACATGATCACGCACGTCGACACCGACATGCGTGAGCGTGACCTGCCCTCGCTGGAGGCGAAGATCTCCGTCGAGCGGCAGCACATCGAGCAGCGCCGTGACGCCGACGTCGAGTCCAGGCAGAAGAAGCTCGAGTCCGACCTGGCCGAGCTGGAGGCCGCCGGCGCCAAGGGCGACCAGCGGCGCAAGGTCCGCGAGGGCGCCGAGCGCGAGATGCGCCAGCTCCGCGACCGTGCCCAGCGCGAGCTGGACCGGCTCGACGAGGTCTGGAGCCGCTTCAAGAACCTCAAGGTCCAGGACCTCGAGGGCGACGAGCTGCTCTACCGCGAGATGCGCGACCGCTTCGGCCGCTACTTCAAGGGCGGCATGGGCGCGCAGGCGATCCAGGACCGTCTGATCAGCTTCGACCTCGACGCCGAGGCCGAGAACCTGCGCGAGACCATCCGCAGCGGCAAGGGCCAGAAGAAGGCCCGCGCCCTCAAGCGGCTCAAGGTCGTGTCGGCGTTCCTGAGCACGACCAACTCGCCGCGCGGCATGGTGCTCGACTGCATCCCGGTCATCCCGCCGGACCTGCGCCCGATGGTGCAGCTCGACGGTGGCCGGTTCGCGACCTCCGACCTCAACGACCTGTACCGCCGGGTCATCAACCGGAACAACCGCCTCAAGCGTCTGCTCGACCTCGGCGCCCCCGAGATCATCGTGAACAACGAGAAGCGGATGCTCCAGGAGGCCGTCGACGCGCTGTTCGACAACGGCCGTCGCGGTCGCCCGGTGACCGGCCCCGGCAACCGGCCGCTGAAGTCCCTCAGCGACATGCTGAAGGGCAAGCAGGGTCGGTTCCGCCAGAACCTGCTGGGCAAGCGAGTCGACTACTCCGGCCGTTCGGTCATCGTCGTCGGCCCGCAGCTCAAGCTGCACCAGTGCGGTCTGCCCAAGCAGATGGCGCTGGAGCTGTTCAAGCCGTTCGTGATGAAGCGGCTCGTGGACCTCAACCACGCGCAGAACATCAAGTCGGCCAAGCGGATGGTCGAGCGCGCCCGCCCCGTCGTGTGGGACGTGCTCGAAGAGGTCATCACCGAGCACCCGGTGCTGCTCAACCGCGCTCCGACGCTCCACCGTCTGGGCATCCAGGCGTTCGAGCCGCAGCTGGTCGAGGGCAAGGCCATCCAGATCCACCCGCTCGTCTGCACCGCCTTCAACGCGGACTTCGACGGCGACCAGATGGCCGTGCACCTGCCGCTGTCGGCTGAGGCCCAGGCCGAGGCACGCATCCTGATGCTCTCGACCAACAACATCCTCAAGCCGGCCGACGGCAAGCCCGTGACGATGCCCACCCAGGACATGGTCATCGGCCTCTACTGGCTGACCACCCACAAGGAAGGCGCGATCGGCGAGGGCCGCGTGTTCGGCTCGATCGCCGAGGCGCAGATGGCCTTCGACCGCCGCGAGCTGGAGATCCAGGCGAAGATCCAGATCCGGGTCAAGGACGTCCTGCCGCCGCGCGACTGGGTCGCTCCGGAGGGCTGGGAGCAGGGTGACCCGATCCGGCTGGAGACGACGTTCGGGCGGTGCCTGTTCAACCAGACGCTCCCCGAGAGCTACCCGTTCGTCAACTTCCAGGTGGGCAAGAAGCAGCTGTCCACGATCGTGAACGAGCTGGCCGACACCTACCCCAAGGTCGAGGTCGCCAACTCGCTCGACGCGCTCAAGGACGCGGGCTTCCGCTGGGCGACCCGCTCCGGCGTCACGATCTCGATCGAGGACGTCGTCGCGCCGCCGAACAAGACCGACATCATGGAGAACTACGAGCGCCGGGCCGACAAGGTCCAGCGCGAGTACGAGCGTGGTCTGATCACCGACGAGGAGCGCCGCCAGGAGCTCATCGAGATCTGGACCCACGCCACGGCCGACGTCGAGACCGACATGGTCAACGCCTTCCCGGCGACCAACCCGGTCTGGATGATGGTCAACTCGGGCGCCCGTGGTAACAAGATGCAGGTCCGGCAGATCGCAGGTATCCGTGGCCTGGTGTCCAACACCAAGGGCGAGACGATCCCGCGGCCGATCAAGGCCTCGTTCCGCGAGGGACTGTCGGTGCTGGAGTACTTCATCTCCACCCACGGTCAGCGGAAGGGTCTGGCCGACACCGCCCTGCGTACCGCCGACTCGGGTTACCTGACCCGTCGTCTGGTGGACGTCGCCCAGGACGTCATCGTGCGTGAGATCGACTGCGGCACCGACCGCGCGGTCCCGCTGCACGTCGGCGAGCGTGACGCGTCGGGCAACCTGGTCAAGGCGGAGAACGCCGAGTCCAACGTGCACGGCCGCATCATGGCCGAGGACGTCGAGGTCGACGGCAAGGTCATCGTCCCGGCGGGTGTCGACATCAACGACATCCACGTGACGAAGCTGGTCGAGGCCGGCGTCGAGACCGTCCGCACCCGCAGCGCGCTCGTCTGCGAGGCCAAGATCGGTGTCTGTGCGACCTGCTACGGCCGCTCGCTGGCCACCGGCAAGCTCGTGGACGTCGGCGAGGCGGTCGGCATCATCGCCGCCCAGTCGATCGGTGAGCCCGGCACGCAGCTGACGATGCGTACGTTCCACACCGGTGGTGTGGCCGGCGCCGACATCACCCACGGTCTGCCCCGTGTCACGGAGCTGTTCGAGGCGCGCATCCCCAAG
The DNA here is from genome assembly GCF_040298265.1 of Nonomuraea sp. NPDC001636. Taxonomy (NCBI): domain Bacteria; kingdom Bacillati; phylum Actinomycetota; class Actinomycetes; order Streptosporangiales; family Streptosporangiaceae; genus Nonomuraea; species Nonomuraea sp. NPDC001636. The sequence goes on along the minus strand of NZ_JBEOZT010000029.1, from coordinate 147,488 downwards.
GGTGTCGCCCCGATCTCCGAGGCCGAGGGCCGGGCCAGGATCGACGAGACCGACAAGACCAGGAAGATCGTCATCACCCCCGACGACGGGTCGGAGGAGATCGCCTACCCGGTCTCGATGCGTTCGCGCCTGCTCGTCCAGGACGGTCAGCGCGTGACGGTCGGCCAGCAGCTGATCGCCGGTGCGGTCAACCCCAACGAGGTGCTGCGCATCCTCGGCCCGCGGGCCGTGCAGCTGCACCTGGTGGCCGAGGTCCAGCAGGTCTACCGGTCGCAGGGTGTGTCGATCCACGACAAGCACATCGAGATCATCGTGCGGCAGATGCTCAAGCGCGTGAACGTGCTGGAGTCCGGTGACACCGACCTGCTGCCCGGTGAGCTGGTGGAGCGTCCGCGCTTCGAGCAGATGAACCGTGAGACGGTGGCCGAGAGCGGCTCGCCGGCCGCGGGCCGTCCGGTGCTCATGGGCATCACGAAGGCGTCGCTGGCCACCGAGTCGTGGCTGTCGGCGGCCTCCTTCCAGGAGACGACCAGGGTCCTGACGGACGCGGCGATCCACGCCAAGTCCGACTCGCTCCTGGGCCTGAAGGAGAACGTCATCATCGGTAAGCTCATCCCGGCCGGTACGGGCATGCCCCAGTACCGCAACATCCGGGTCGAGCCGACCGAGGAGGCCAAGGCCGCCATGTACACCGTCGGCGGTTACGACGGTTCCGCGGCCGACTACACCTTCGGCACGGGCAGCGGCGAGGCCGTCCCGCTGGAGGAGTACGACTTCGGTCAGTACAACCGCTAGCAGTTCGCAGGCGCCGCGCCCGGGTCTCTGTCCGAAGAGGCCCGGGCGCGGCGCTTTTGCGGCCGTACGCGCTGCCGTGGACGCTCCCAGACGCCCTGTGGGGGTGGGGCGGGCCCGGGGGAGACGGTCCGCCGGCCGGACGGTCTGTGGGCCGGTTGGGGGGCTCCCCGGCGAATCGGCACACGTCGGTCCCCAGGCCCGGTACCATTACCGCGGCGCTTCGGATGGGCTGGATGAGACAGGCCCCGGTGGCACGGAGCGGCGAGGCCGACAGGCGTTGCCGTGCCGTTTTGACGTGTCGGCTGGGCCTGGGTAGTCTTGAGCATCGTGCCCGTCTCTAGCGGGCTTTCGGCTGTGCGCTCATATCCATAGGGAGAGCGTCGGCTGGACTCTCAGGCTCGCAAGTCTCCGTGGGTGTGTCTGTGTGAATAGCGCGACACGCCCGACCGCGGGGGCGCCGGGACGAGGAAAACCAGCAGGTCATGACACCGGCAGTACCTGCGAAATGCAAGACCCAATGACGTAACACCGGCCAAGGCACGAAACGGAGTGGCAGTGCCCACTATTCAGCAGTTGGTCCGCAAGGGCCGGCAGGACAAGGTCTCCAAGACCAAGACTCCTGCCCTCAAGGGGAGTCCGCAGCGGCGCGGTGTGTGCCAGCGCGTTTACACCACGACCCCGAAGAAGCCCAACTCGGCACTGCGCAAGGTGGCCCGCGTTCGGCTCACGAACGGCATCGAGGTCACGGCTTACATCCCCGGTGTGGGCCACAACCTGCAGGAGCACTCCATCGTGCTCGTGCGTGGCGGTCGTGTGAAGGACCTGCCTGGTGTTCGCTACAAGATCATCCGCGGTTCGCTCGACACCCAGGGTGTCCGCAACCGCAAGCAGGCCCGCAGCCGCTACGGCGCGAAGAAGGAGAAGAGCTAACAATGCCTCGTAAGGGTTCTCCTGGCCGTCGTCAGCTCATGTCTGACCCGGTTTACAGCTCGCCGCTGGTGACCGCCCTGATCAACAAGGTGCTCCTCGACGGCAAGCGTTCCATCGCGCAGTCGATCGTCTACGGCGCCCTCGAAGGCTGCAGGGAGAAGACGGGCAACGACCCGGTCGTCACCCTCAAGCGCGCGCTTGACAACGTCAAGCCCACCCTCGAGGTCCGCAGCCGCCGTGTCGGTGGCGCGACCTACCAGGTGCCGGTCGAGGTGCGCGCCGCGCGCAGCACCACCCTGGCCCTGCGCTGGCTGGTGCAGTACTCCCGCGCCCGCCGCGAGAAGACCATGACCGAGCGCCTCATGAACGAGCTCCTCGACGCCAGCAACGGCCTCGGGGCGAGTGTCAAGAAGCGCGAGGACACCCACAAGATGGCCGAGTCCAACAAGGCCTTCGCCCACTACCGCTGGTAACCCGGCGGGTTCGACGAGACGACGAGGACGCGAGTTAAAGTGGCCGCTACGACCGCTCTTGACCTGGCCAAGGTCCGCAACATCGGGATCATGGCCCACATCGACGCGGGCAAGACCACCACGACCGAGCGCATCCTGTTCTACACCGGTATCAACTACAAGATCGGTGAAGTCCATGAGGGCGCTGCCACCATGGACTGGATGGAGCAGGAGCAGGAGCGCGGCATCACGATCACGTCTGCCGCGACGACCTGTGAGTGGACCGGTCACACCATCAACATCATCGACACTCCGGGTCACGTCGACTTCACCATCGAAGTGGAGCGCTCGCTCCGCGTCCTCGACGGTGCCGTCGCCGTGTTCGACGGTGTCGCCGGTGTCGAGCCGCAGTCGGAGACGGTGTGGCGGCAGGCTGACCGGTACGAGGTCCCGCGCATCTGCTTCGTGAACAAGATGGACCGTGTCGGCGCGGAGTTCCACCGCTGCGTCGAGATGATGGTCAGCCGCCTGGGCGCGACCCCCGCTGTGATCCAGCTTCCGTGGGGTGTCGAGGCCGACTTCAAGGGCGTCATCGACCTCATCAAGATGAAGGGGCTCATCTGGAGCGCCGACGCGGCCAAGGGCGAGATGTACGACACCGTCGACATCCCGGCCGACCACGCCGACGCCGCCCGCGAGTGGCGTGACCGCCTCATCGAGACGGTCGCCGAGAACGACGACGAGCTGATGGAGCTCTTCCTGGAGGGCACCGAGCCCACCGAGGAGCAGCTGGTCGCGGCCATCCGCCGCGCCACGCTGAGCAGCGCCATCAACCCGGTGCTGTGCGGCACCGCGTTCAAGAACAAGGGCGTTCAGCCCCTGCTCGACGCGATCGTCGCCTACCTCCCCGCCCCGACCGACATCCCGGCGTTCAAGGGTTACGCGGTCGGCAACGAGGAGAAGGTGATCGAGCGTCACGCGGACCCGGCCGAGCCGTTCTCCGCGCTGGCCTTCAAGATCGCCAGCGACCCGCACCTGGGCAAGCTCACCTACATCCGCATCTACTCCGGCACCCTCGACACCGGTTCACAGGTCGTGAACTCGGTGAAGGGCAAGAAGGAGCGGATCGGCAAGATCTACCAGATGCACGCCAACAAGCGCGAAGAGCGCCCGCAGGCGATCGCCGGTCAGATCGTCGCCGTCATGGGTCTGAAGGACACCACGACCGGCGACACCCTTGCCGACCCGGCCAACCCGGTCGTGCTCGAGTCGATGACGTTCCCGGCTCCGGTCATCAACGTCGCCATCGAGCCCAAGACCAAGGGTGACCAGGAGAAGCTGTCCACCGCCATCCAGCGGCTGGCCGAGGAGGACCCGTCCTTCCAGGTCCGTCGTGACGAGGAGACCGGTCAGACGGTCATCTGGGGCATGGGCGAGCTTCACCTGGAGATCCTCGTCGACCGTATGCGCCGCGAGTTCAAGGTCGAGGCCAACGTGGGCCGCCCGCAGGTGGCCTACCGCGAGACCATCCGCCGCAAGGTGGAGAAGGTCGACTACACCCACAAGAAGCAGACCGGTGGTTCCGGTCAGTTCGCGCGGGTGATCATCGACCTGGAGCCGCTGGGCGAGGGCAACGACGGTTACGAGTTCCAGAACAAGGTCTCCGGTGGCCGCGTCCCGAGGGAGTACATCCCCTCGGTCGACGCCGGCGCCCAGGAAGCCGCCGAGTTCGGCGTGCTGGCCGGTTACCCGATGGTGGGCGTGAAGGTTACGCTGACCGACGGTGCCGCCCACGACGTCGACTCCTCGGAAATGGCGTTCAAGATCGCCGGCTCGATGGCCTTCAAGGAGGCCGCGCGCAAGGCGGACGCCGTTCTTCTCGAGCCGATGATGGCCGTCGAGGTCACCACGCCCGAGGACTACATGGGTGACGTCATCGGTGACCTCAACGGTCGCCGCGGGCAGATCCAGGCGATGGACGAGCGGGCCGGCGCCCGTGTCGTCCAGGCGCTCGTGCCGCTGTCTGAGATGTTCGGCTACGTGGGTGACCTGCGTAGCAAGACGCAGGGGCGCGCGAGCTACAGCATGCAGTTCGACTCCTACGCGGAGGTGCCTCCGGGCATCGCCAAGGAGATCGTCGCGAAGGCCCGGGGCGAATAACTTCCCGGTCCCTGGCGGGGTGGTGCGAGCCACCCCGCCGCCTAGGGGTCTGGGATCTCCCGGGCCCGAGTGTGTAGACAAGTCAGTCAGATTCTCAAGGAGAGAACCAGTGGGCAAGGCCAAGTTCGAGCGGACTAAGCCGCACATGAACATCGGCACCATTGGACACATCGACCACGGCAAGACCACGCTGACCGCGGCGATCACCAAGGTGCTTCACGACCGTTACCCCGAGCTCAACAAGGCGACCCCGTTCGACAAGATCGACAAGGCGCCCGAGGAGAAGGCTCGCGGTATTACGATCTCCATCGCGCACGTCGAGTACCAGACCGAGAAGCGTCACTACGCTCACGTTGACTGCCCCGGTCACGCCGACTACGTGAAGAACATGATCACCGGTGCCGCTCAGATGGACGGCGCGATCCTCGTGGTCGCCGCCACCGACGGCCCGATGCCGCAGACGAAGGAGCACGTCCTCCTGGCCCGCCAGGTCGGCGTCCCCTACATCGTCGTGGCGCTGAACAAGGCCGACATGGTCGACGACGAGGAGATCCTCGAGCTCGTCGAGCTGGAGGTCCGTGAGCTCCTGTCCGCGCAGGAGTTCCCCGGCGACGACCTGCCCGTCGTCCGCGTCTCCGCCCTCAAGGCTCTCGAGGGTGACGAGAAGTGGGCCGACAGCATCATCGAGCTGATGAACGCGGTGGACGAGAACGTCCCCGAGCCTCCCCGTGACACGGAGAAGCCGTTCCTCATGCCCGTCGAGGACGTCTTCTCGATCACCGGTCGCGGCACCGTCGTCACCGGTCGTATCGAGCGCGGCATCGTCAAGGTCAACGAGCAGGTCGACATCATCGGCATCAAGCCGGAGAAGACGACGACCACCGTCACCAGCATCGAGATGTTCAACAAGATGCTCGACGAGGGTCACGCCGGCGACAACGCCGCCCTCCTGCTCCGCGGCATCAAGCGCGACGACGTCGAGCGCGGCCAGTGCATCATCAAGCCGGGCACGACGACCCCGCACACCGAGTTCACCGGCCAGGTCTACATCCTGTCCAAGGACGAGGGCGGCCGCCACACGCCGTTCTTCAACAACTACCGCCCGCAGTTCTACTTCCGTACGACTGACGTGACCGGTGTGGTGAACCTCCCCGAGGGCACCGAGATGGTCATGCCGGGCGACAACACCGAAATGCGCGTTGAGCTGATCCAGCCCATCGCCATGGAGGAAGGCCTCAAGTTCGCGATCCGTGAGGGTGGCCGCACCGTCGGCGCCGGCCGGGTTGTGAAGATCATCAAGTAGCTCGACCGTCGGGGCGGCGGTCGGCCCCACATTCAGGGCCGACCGCCGTACCGCGTCAGGGCCTCGCGTAAAGCGCCGTGATCCAGCAGTCGCTTCGGCCATAGTGACCGAAGTAACTGCCGGATCACGGAAGAAAAGACAGATCAACAGTGTCTGTCTCGTGGGGTCACGCAGGGTCAGACCTGCAGCAACACAGCGGCACAAGGCCGCACGATACTTTTTCAGACGACAGCGAAGGACACCGAGGCCACTATGGCGGGACAGAAGATCCGCATCCGGCTTAAGGCCTATGACCACGAGGTCATCGACAGCTCGGCCAAGAAGATCGTCGAGACGGTGACGCGGACTGGCGCGAAGGTCGCGGGCCCGGTGCCGCTGCCGACCGAGAAGAACGTGTACTGCGTCATCCGCTCGCCGCACAAGTACAAGGACAGCCGCGAGCACTTCGAGATGCGCACGCACAAGCGGCTGATTGACATCATCGACCCGACCCCCAAGACGGTTGACTCGCTCATGCGGCTCGACCTCCCCGCGGGTGTCGACATTTCGATCAAGCTCTGAGGGAACGCACTGACATGGCTAAGACGATCAAGGGCGTCCTGGGCAAGAAGCTCGGCATGACCCAGGTCTTCGACGCGGACAACCGGATGGTTCCGGTGACCGTGGTCGAGGCCGGTCCGTGCGTGGTGACCCGGGTCCGCACCGCAGAGAAGGACGGCTACTCCGCCGTTCAGCTCGGCTTCGGGCAGGTCGACCCCCGGAAGGTCAACAAGCCGCTCGGCGACTACCTGCGTAAGCACGACATCACCCCGCGCCGTTACTTCGCGGAGATCCGCACCGACGACGCGAGCGACTACACCCTGGGCCAGGAGCTGCTGGCCGACACCTTCGAGGCCGGCCAGTTCGTCGACGTGACGGGCAAGAGCAAGGGCAAGGGCTTCGCCGGTGTCATGAAGCGGCACGGCTTCGGTGGTCTGGGCGCGTCGCACGGTACGCAGCGCAAGCACCGCTCGCCGGGTTCCATCGGTGGCTGCGCCACCCCGGGCCGCGTATTCAAGGGCCTGCGCATGGCCGGTCGGATGGGTAACGTCCGCACCACTGTGCAGAGCCTCAAGGTTCACTCCGTTGACGCCGAGAACGGTCTCATCCTGATCAAGGGTGCGATCCCCGGCGCGAACGGCAGCCTGGTCCTCGTCCGCACCGCTGCCAAGAAGGGGGCTGCCAAGTGAGCACCACTATTGACGTCCTCGACGCCAGCGGCGCCAAGGCCGGCACCGTCGAACTGCCCGAAGACGTCTTCGGCACGACGGTCAACGTTCCGCTGATCCACCAGGTGGTCGTGGCCCAGCTCGCCGCTCGCCGGCAGGGCACCCACAAGGCCAAGACCCGTGGCGAGGTCAGCGGTGGCGGCAAGAAGCCGTACCGGCAGAAGGGCACCGGCCGCGCCCGTCAGGGCTCGACCCGCGCGCCGCAGTTCACCGGCGGTGGCACCGTCCACGGGCCCGTGCCGCGTGACTACTCGCAGCGCACGCCCAAGAAGATGAAGGCCGCCGCGCTCCGCGGCGCCCTGTCCGACAGGGCCGGTGGCGGTCGCGTCCACGTGGTCAGCACGCTGGTGACGGGGGAGACCCCCAAGACCAAGGCTGCCCTGGACGCCCTGCGCAAGATCACTCAGGCTCCCCGCGTGCTCGTCGTCGTCGACGAGGCCGACGAGCTGACCTGGATGAGCCTGCGTAACGCTCCCGAGGTCCACCTGCTGGACGCCGGGCAGCTCAACACCTACGACGTGCTCGTGCACGACGACGTGGTCTTCACCCAGGAGGCGTACGACCAGGTCGTCGCGCGGCTGAGCCAGGGCGGGAAGGAAGACGCCTGATGGAGAAGATCGCCGACCCGCGCGACATCATCATCAAGCCGGTCGTCTCTGAGAAGAGCTACGGCCTGATCGATGAGAACAACAAGTACACGTTCCTGGTGAAGAAGACCGCGAACAAGACCCAGGTCAAGATCGCCGTTGAGCAGATCTTCGGGGTCAAGGTCACCAGCGTGAACACCATCAACCGGACGGGCAAGCGCAAGCGCACCCGCACCGGTTTCGGCAAGCGTCCCGACACCAAGCGCGCGATCGTGAGCCTGGTCGAGGGCGATCGGATCGACATCTTCGGTCAGATCGGCTAGCAGCGCCATAGATAGGAAGCGGACCGAAAGGTCTGCGAGGGACGAGACCGTCGCATTTCGGTGCGGCGGGCTCGCCCATGTAACCGACGAAGGATGAACGAAAAAGATGGGCATCCGTAAGTACAAGCCGACGACCCCGGGTCGCCGCGGGTCGAGTGTCTCGGACTTCTCCGAGATCACCCGCAGCACTCCCGAGAAGTCGCTGCTTGCGCCCCTTCACAGCAAGGGCGGCCGGAACGTACACGGCCGGGTGACCGCGCGCCACCAGGGCGGCGGACACAAGCGCGCCTACCGGATCATCGACTTCCGTAGGCATGACAAGGACGGCATCCCGGCGAAGGTCGCTCACATCGAGTACGACCCCAACCGCACCGCCAACATCGCTCTGCTCCACTACGCCGACGGTGAGAAGCGCTACATCATCGCGCCGACCGGCCTCAAGCAGGGCGACCGAATCGAGAACGGCCCCGCTGCCGACATCAAGCCGGGCAACTGCCTGCCGCTGCGCAACATCCCGACCGGTACCTTCATCCACGCGGTGGAGCTCCGTCCGGGCGGCGGCGCCAAGCTCGGTCGTTCCGCGGGCGCCCAGATCCAGCTGCTCGCCAAGGAAGGCCAGTACGCCACCCTGCGTATGCCGTCCGGTGAAATGCGCATGGTCGACGTGCGCTGCCGGGCGTCGGTCGGCCAGGTCGGCAACGCCGAGCAGGCCAACATCAACTGGGGCAAGGCCGGCCGTATGCGGTGGAAGGGCAAGCGCCCGACCGTCCGTGGTGTCGCCATGAACCCCGTTGACCACCCGCACGGTGGTGGTGAGGGCAAGACGTCCGGCGGTCGCCACCCGGTGAACCCGAAGGGCAAGCCCGAGGGCCGCACCCGCCAGGCCAACAAGTCCAGCGACCGGCTGATCATCCGTCGTCGGAGCAAGAGGAAGAAGCGGTAGGAGCAGCCGAAATGCCACGTAGCCTTAAGAAGGGTCCCTTCGTGGACGACCACCTTCAGAAGAAGGTGGACGCCCAGAACGAAAAGGGCACCAAGAACGTCATCAAGACGTGGTCGCGGCGCTCCATGATCGTTCCCGACATGCTCGGGCACACGATCGCCGTGCACGACGGCCGCAAGCACGTCCCGGTGTTCGTCACCGAGTCGATGATCGGCCACAAGCTCGGAGAGTTCGCCCCCACGCGGACGTTCCGCAGCCACGTCAAGGAAGACCGGCGCAGCCGGCGATAGACGCCTTCAGAAGCATTTAGAGGAGTAAGCGATGGAAGCCAGGGCTCAGGCGCGGTTCGTCCGTGTCACGCCCCTCAAGGCCCGCCGCGTGGTGGACCTTATTCGCGGGCTGCCCGCTTCGGAGGCGCAGGCCGTGCTGCAGTTCGCTCCCCAGTCGGCGAGCGAGCCGATCTACAAGGTGCTCAGCAGCGCCATGGCGAACGCCGAGCACAACTTCAACCTCGACCCCAGCACGCTCGTCGTGAGCCGCGCCTGGGTCGACGAGGGCCCGACGCTGAAGCGGTTCCGCCCGCGTGCACAGGGTCGCGCCTATCGGATCAACAAGCGGACGAGCCACATCACCGTGATCGTGGAATCCCGCGAGCCGAAGGGAAGGACCCGATAGTGGGCCAGAAGGTTAACCCGCACGGGTTCCGCCTCGGCATCACGACCGACTTCAAGAGCCGGTGGTACGCCGACAAGCTGTACAAGTCGTACGTCGCCGAGGACGTGGCGATCCGCCGCATGCTGCAGAAGGGCATGGAGCGGGCCGGCATCTCCAAGGTCGAGATCGAGCGCACCACGGACCGTGTGCAGGTGGACATCCACACCGCGCGTCCGGGCATCGTGATCGGCCGCCGCGGCGCCGAGGCGGACCGCATCCGCGGCGACCTCGAGAAGCTGACCAAGAAGCAGGTCCAGCTCAACATCCTCGAGGTCAAGAACCCGGAGATCGACGCCCAGCTCGTCGCTCAGGGTGTCGCCGAGCAGCTGTCCAGCCGTGTCTCGTTCCGCCGCGCCATGCGCAAGGCGATGCAGTCGGCCATGAAGTCCGGCGCCAAGGGCATCCGTGTCCAGTGCGCCGGTCGTCTGGGCGGCGCCGAGATGTCGCGGTCGGAGTTCTACCGTGAGGGTCGCGTGCCGCTGCACACCCTTCGCGCGGACATCGACTACGGCTTCTACGAGGCCCGTACCACCTTCGGCCGCATCGGCGTGAAGGTCTGGATCTACAAGGGCGAAGCTCCGACCAGCCGCGCCGAGCGTGAGGCGGCTGCCGCCGGCGCTCGTGCCGGTCAGCGTCGCGAGCGTGACGACCGTCGTGGTGGCGGCGGCGACCGTCCGCGTCGTGGCGGCGGTGACCGTCCGCGTCGTGGTGGCGGCCGTGGCGACCGCGCCCCCCGTACCGAGGCAGCTTCGCAGGCTGCCCCTGAGACCGGCCCGGCTGCGCAGCCGGGTGCTGAAGGGAGCTGACCATGCTGATCCCGCGCAGGGTCAAGCACCGCAAGCAGCACCGGCCTGACCGCAGCGGAGCCGCCAAGGGCGGCACCAGGGTCGTGTTCGGCGAGTTCGGCATTCAGGCTGTTGAGCACTCCTACGTGACCAACCGCCAGATCGAGTCCGCTCGTATCGCCATGACCCGTCACATCCGCCGTGGCGGCAAGGTGTGGATCAACATCTACCCCGACCGTCCGCTCACCAAGAAGCCGGCCGAGACCCGCATGGGTTCCGGTAAGGGTTCGCCGGAGTGGTGGATCGCCAACGTCAAGCCCGGACGCGTGATGTTCGAGCTGTCCGGCGTGGCGGAGTCGGTCGCGCGTGAGGCGCTCACCAGGGCGATCCACAAGCTGCCGATGAAGTGCAAGATCGTTAAGCGTGAAGTGGGTGAGGCGTGATGGCTAAGGGCCTGACCGCCGGCGAGCTGCGAGTGGAGGACCAGGACACCCTGGTCCAGAAGCTCAAGGAAGCCAAGGAGGAGCTGTTCAACCTCCGCTTCCAGGCAGCGACCGGTCAGTTGGAGAGCCACGGGCGGCTGCGCGCCGTCCGCCGCGAGATCGCCCGTATCTACACCGTGATGCGCGAGCGTGAGCTCGGCATCGTCACGGTCGAGAAGGAGACGAGCGATGGCTGAGACCGAGACCACCGAAACCACCGAGGCGAACGACGCGCGGAACTTCCGCAAGGTCCGTGAGGGCCTGGTCGTCAGCGACAAGATGGACAAGACCGTCGTCGTCGCCGTCGAGGACCGCGTCAAGCACCGTCTGTACGGCAAGGTCATCCGCCGTACGACCAAGTACAAGGCACACGACGAGGCCAACGCCTGCGGCGTCGGCGACCGCGTGCTGCTCATGGAGACCCGCCCCCTCTCCGCCACCAAGCGGTGGAGGGTCGTGGAGATCCTCGAGAAGGCCAAGTAAGGCTCTTCTCGGATATACCGCGCCTCGTGGGGGCCTCAGGGCCCCCATGACGGCGTCCAAGGACGCGAGGTCCTCCGGGCCTCGCGTCGCCTGCGGTGCGGCCCCTTCGTGGACTGTGGCCGTGGGAACAAGACAACGACAGGTTCCGCCAGGCTCAGAGATGAGAACCGGCGCGACTAACAGGAGTTCAAGTGATCCAGCAGGAGTCGCGGCTCAAGGTCGCCGACAACACTGGTGCGAAGGAAATCCTTTGCATCCGTGTTCTCGGTGGCTCGGGCCGACGCTACGCCGGTATCGGCGACATCATCGTCGCCACTGTCAAGGACGCGCTGCCGGGCAGCACGGGCGTCAAGAAGGGCGACGTGGTCAAGGCCGTCGTCGTCCGCACGGTCAAGGAGCGCCGCCGGCCCGACGGCTCCTACATCCGCTTCGACGAGAACGCCGCCGTCATCATCAAGGACAGCGGTGACCCTCGTGGCACTCGTATCTTCGGCCCGGTGGGCCGCGAGCTGCGCGACAAGAAGTTCATGCGCATCATCTCGCTCGCCCCGGAGGTGCTGTAATGCCGAAGCTGCATGTGAAGAAGGGTGACCTGGTTCAGGTCATCGCCGGCAAGGACAAGGGTGCCAAGGGTCACGTCATCGCCACGTTCCCGCGCGAGGACCGCGTGGTGATCGAGGGCGTCAACATGATCAAGAAGCACACCAAGGAGTCTCTCCAGGGTCCGCGTGGCGCCAAGACCGGCGGCGTGCAGACGATGGAGGGCCCCATCCACGTGTCCAACGTGAAGAAGCTCAAGGACGAGAAGCCCGCCGACAAGAAGGCCGACAAGGCCGAGGAGACGGGTGAGGACAGCTGATGACCGCCACGACCACTGAGACCGAGCGCCCGACGCCGCGACTCAAGACGAAGTACCGCGAGGAGATCGCGGCCCAGCTTCGCGAGCAGTTCGGCATCGAGAACGTCATGCAGATCCCGGCCCTGACCAAGATCAAGGTCAACATGGGTGTCGGTGAGGCGGCTCGCGACTCCAAGCTCATCGAAGGCGCCGTACGCGACCTCACCGCGATCACCGGTCAGAAGCCGGCCGTCGTCCGGGCGCGCAAGTCCATCGCGCAGTTCAAGCTGCGTGAGGGCATGCCGATCGGCGCGCACGTCACGCTGCGCGGCGACCGTATGTGGGAGTTCCTCGACCGCCTGCTGGCGCTGGCGCTGCCCCGTATCCGGGACTTCCGCGGCCTGTCGCCGAAGCAGTTCGACGGCAACGGCAACTACACGTTCGGTCTGACCGAGCAGGTCATGTTCCACGAGGTCGACCAGGACAAGGTCGACCGCCCGCGGGGCATGGACATCACGGTCGTGACCACCGCGACGAACGACGACCAGGGCCGGGCGCTGCTGAAGCTCCTCGGCTTCCCGTTCAAGGAGGCCTGATCCAATGGCGAAGAAGTCGCTGATCGCCAAGGCGGGGCGCAAGCAGAAGTTCGAGGTCCGGGCCTACACCCGGTGCTCGCGTTGCGGTCGTCCGCGCGCGGTGTACCGCAAGTTCGGTCTGTGCCGCGTGTGCTTCCGCGAGATGGCGCACCGGGGCGAGCTGCCCGGCATCACCAAGTCGAGCTGGTAGATACTCTGGGGGGCGGCCCCGCGTCGTCCCCCTGGGTCCATGTTCAGAAGAAGACAGGACGCTTTGCGTCCATGACCGCGCCGAAGGTCCACCGGCAGAGCGCTGCTTGGCCGACTGGAAACCGCGGCGAGGAAGGCCACTGGCCATGACGATGACCGACCCCATCGCAGACATGCTGACGCGTCTGCGCAATGCGAACTCGGCGTACCACGAGAGCGTGTCGATGCCGTATTCGAAGATCAAGGCGCACATCGCCGAGATCCTCCAGCAGGAGGGTTACATCCAGTCCTGGGCCGTCGAAGACGCCAAGGTCGGAAAGAACCTCGTGGTGGAGCTCAAGTTCGGGCCTACCCGTGAGCGTTCGCTCGCGGGCCTGCGCCGGGTTTCCAAGCCCGGTCTGCGGGTTTATGCGAAGAAGGACAACCTGCCTCGAGTCCTGGGCGGGCTGGGCGTCGCGATCATCTCGACGTCCGCCGGTCTCATGACTGACAAGCAGGCCGGCAAGCGTGGCGTGGGCGGCGAAGTCCTCGCCTACGTCTGGTAGAGGGGAGGAATCACAGCATGTCGAGAATCGGACGGCTGCCCATCCCTGTGCCCAGTGGCGTAGACATCACGATCACCGGCCAGGATGTCCAGGTCAAGGGCCCGAAGGGCACGCTTTCTCACACGGTCGCGGACCCGATTACGGTCGGTCGTGACGACGACGGCGCCATCGCCGTCTCCCGGCCCAACGACGAGAACAAGGTCCGTGCGCTGCACGGCCTGTCCCGGACGCTGATCGCCAACATGGTGCAGGGCGTCACCCAGGGGTACACGAAGTCCCTGGAGATCGTCGGCGTCGGTTACCGCGTTCAGGCCAAGGGCCCGACGCAGCTGGAGTTCTCGCTGGGCTTCAGCCACCCGGTCATCGTCGACGCCCCCGAGGGTGTCTCCTTCCGCGTCGAGAAGCCGACCCTGTTCCACGTGGACGGCATCGACAAGCAGAAGGTCGGCGAGGTCGCGGCCAACATCCGCAAGTTGCGCAAGCCTGACCCGTACAAGGGCAAGGGCGTGCGTTACCAGGGCGAACAGATCCGCCGCAAGGTCGGAAAGGCTGGTAAGTAGGCATGGCTCCGAAGACTGCGTTCAGCAAGCACACGGCTGCCCGCACCGTCTCGCGGGCTCGCCGTCACCGCCGCGTCCGCAAGTTCGTCGTCGGTACGGCCGAGCGTCCGCGCCTGGTCGTCAACCGCTCGACCCGTCACATGTTCGTCCAGATCGTGGACGACTCCGTCGGTCACACGCTGGTGAGCGCCTCCACCATGGACGCCTCGCTGCGCACCCTCGAGGCCGACAAGACGGAGAAGGCCAAGAAGGTCGGCGAGCTCCTCGCTCAGCGGGCCAAGGAAGCCGGGATCACCAAGGTCGTCTTCGACCGCGGTGGCAACCGCTACGCCGGTCGCATCGCGGCCCTGGCGGACAGCGCCCGCGAAGGCGGGCTGGAATTCTGATGGCAACTGAGAAGAGGAACCACTGATGGCTGCAGCTCCGCGTCGCGGTGGCGGCACCGGTGGCGAGCGGCGGGACCGTCGTGACGATCGCCGCGGTGGCGCCGCCGACAAGGGCGTCTCGTACATCGAGCGCGTAGTGAAGATCAACCGAGTGGCCAAGGTCGTGAAGGGTGGTCGTCGCTTCAGCTTCACCGCCCTCGTCGTCGTCGGTGACGGCAACGGCCTGGTCGGCGTCGGTTACGGCAAGGCCAAGGAAGTCCCCGCGGCCATCGCCAAGGGCGTCGAAGAGGCCAAGAAGCACTTCTTCAAGGTGCCCCGCATCCAGGGCACCATCCCGCACACCGTGCAGGGCGAGGAGGCGGCCGGTGTCGTCTTCCTGCGTCCGGCGTCGGCCGGTACCGGCGTCATCGCCGGTGGCCCGGTGCGCGCGGTCCTGGAGTGCGCCGGCATCCATGACGTGCTGTCCAAGTCGCTCGGCTCGGACAACCCGATCAACATCGTGCACGCCACCGTGGCGGCTCTGAAGGGCCTTTCCCGCCCCGAGGAGATCGCCGCCCGCCGTGGCCTGCCGATCGAGGACGTGGCTCCGGCCCGCATGCTCAAGGCTCAGCGCGAGGGCATCGCCGAGGCCGCGGCCGCGAAGGCGGTGAGCTAGTCATGGCACGCCTGAAGATCACTCAGGTTCGCTCGAAGATCGGTGGCAAGCAGAACCAGCGTGACTCGCTGCGTTCGCTTGGCCTGAAGCGAATCGGCGATGTCGTCGTCAAGGAGGACCGTCCCGAGATTCGCGGGATGGTGTCCGTGGTGACGCACCTCGTCGAGGTGGAAGAGGTCGACTAGTCATGACTGACAAGGCTCCGCTCAAGATTCACGACCTGCGTCCTGCTCCGGGTGCCAACAAGTCCAAGATCCGCAAGGGTCGTGGCGAGGCGTCCAAGGGCAAGACGGCCGGTCGCGGCACCAAGGGCAGCCACGCCCGTACCACGGTTCCCCTCGGCTTCGAGGGTGGCCAGGTGCCGCTGCAGAGGCGTCTGCCGAAGCTCAAGGGCTTCTCCAACGCCCTGTTCAAGACGACCTACCAGGTCGTCAACCTGGACCGGCTCGGCGAGCTGTTCCCCGAGGGTGGCGACGTCACCGTCGAGGCCCTGGTGGCCAAGGGCGCCGTTCGCAAGAACCAGCTCGTGAAGGTGCTCGGCACCGGCGAGATCTCCGTCGCTGTGAACGTTACGGCTCACGCCTTCTCGTCCGCCGCGAAGGAGAAGATCGCCGCCGCCGGTGGTTCCGTTACCGAGCTGTAGCTCCGCTATGACGAGGCGTGGGGGTTCCGACAATGGGCCCCCACGCCCTTAGTGCGTTAGAGTTCGGCGAGGCGGCAGGATTCTGTCCGGCTCGTTTGACTTGAGACTTGACATGGCAGATCCCCGCACCACCGCATACTCACATCGCCATAAAGGCGCGCAGGAGGGACCGTGCTGACCGCGTTTACCCGGGCGTTCCGGACACCGGACCTGCGCAAGAAGTTGCTCTTCACCCTGGGCATCATCGCGCTGTTCCGTCTCGGCTCGGTTCTTCCGACTCCGGGAGTTCACGTCCAGAACCTGGCGGCCTGTTTCGATCAGGCCCGTAACGGAGCCACCGGCAACATCTATGGGATGGTGCAGCTGTTCAGTGGTGGTGCGCTCCTGAAGCTGTCGGTGTTCGCGCTGGGCATTATGCCGTATATCACCGCGAGCATCATTCTCCAGCTGCTCGTCGTGGTGATTCCACGTCTTGAGGCTCTCAAGAAGGAAGGCCAGGCGGGTCAGGCCAAGATCACGCAGTATACGCGTTATCTGACCATCGGCCTCGGCGTCCTCCAGTCGACCGCCTTCATCGCGCTCGCGCGGTCCGGCCAGCTGTTCCCCAACTGCCAGCAGCCCGTCCTGCGCGACCCCGACAACATCTTCGGCATCGTCACGATGGTCATCATCATGACGGCCGGCACGTCGGTGATCATGTGGCTCGGTGAGCTCGTCACCGACCGCGGCGTCGGCAACGGCATGTCCATCCTGATCTTCACGCAGGTCGTCGCGGTCTTCCCGTCCGAGCTGACCAACATCTTCCAGGCGAACAAGTTCACCTTTGCGGTGGTCCTGGTCGTCGGTGTCTTCATGATCGCGGCAGTGGTCTTCGTCGAGCAGGCGCAGCGCCGCATCCCGGTCCAGTACGCCAAGCGCATGGTGGGCCGCAGGATGTACGGCGGCACCTCGACGTACATCCCGCTGAAGGTCAACCAGGCCGGCATCATCCCGGTCATCTTCGCCTCGTCGCTGCTCTACCTGCCGCAGCTGCTGACCTCGCTCTTCCCGACGTCGAACAACGCGGTCGTGCAGTGGATCTCCCAGTACCTGGTCAGGGGCGACCACCCGGTCTACATGATCACGTTCTTCGTGCTGATCGTCTTCTTCACGTACTTCTACGTGTCGATTACGTTCAACCCCGCTGAAGTCGCCGACAACATGAAGAAGTACGGTGGGTTCATTCCGGGCATCCGTCCCGGCCGTCCGACGGCTGAATACCTGAACTTCGTGCTCACCCGTCTGACCGCGCCCGGCGCGCTCTATCTGGGTCTGATCTCCATGATCCCGATCGTCGCGCTGGCGGTGGCCGGGGCTAGCCAGAACTTCCCGTTCGGAGGGACGAGCATTCTGATCATGGTTGGTGTCGGCCTGGACACGGTGAAGCAGATCGAGAGCCAGCTCCAGCAGCGTAACTACGAAGGTTTCCTGCGGTAGTGCGTCTCGTTCTCGTCGGGCCCCCCGGAGCGGGTAAGGGGACACAGGCCCAGTACATCGCATCGAACCTGTCCATCCCGAAGATCTCGACAGGTGACATCTTCCGTGCCAACGTCTCGGGCGGCACGGACCTCGGCAAGCTGGCCAAAACCTACATGGACCGTGGCGATCTCGTGCCCGACGAGGTCACCATCGCCATGGTCCGCGACCGACTGTCCGAGGACGACGCGCAGGACGGGTTCCTGCTCGACGGCTTCCCGAGGAACGTCGCGCAGGCGGAGATCCTGCGCGACATGCTCAAGGACTGGGGTCTGGAGCTCGACCTGGTGCTGGAGCTGGTCGTGGACGACGACGAGGTCGTCCGGCGGCTGGCGGGGCGGCGCACGTGCAGTCAGTGCGGCCGTATCTGGCACGTGGAGTTCGACGACAAGAAGGACGACAAGTGCGACGCCTGCGGCGGCGCGCTGTTCCAGCGGGACGACGACAAGGAAGAGACCGTCAGGCACCGCCTGGAGGTCTACCAGGAGCAGACCGCGCCGCTGGTCTCGTACTACGTCGACGAGGGCATCCTCGTGGGCGTCGACGCGACCGGGCCGGTCGAAGAGGTGACGCAGCGGGCCATGGAGGCGATCCGCCCGTACCTGGGATGACGCCGGACACGATCTCCTGCGAAGGTGGCACGGATCTCCGTGCCACCTTGCTTTTTTGTGTGCGGCTATTGTGGGGGAATTAGGGCTCCCACGAGGCCCGTCAGAAACCCCGGGGGGTGCCGAACGATGTTCAAGAGAAACCGACACGGAATCCAGATCAAGTCGCCCGAGCAGCTGGAGAAGATGCGGGCCGCCGGCCTGGTGGTCGGGCGCACGCTCGATCTGCTGAAGCGCTCCGTCGAGCCCGGCATGACGCCGCTCGACCTCGACTCCATCGCCGAGAAGGCGATCAGGGACGAGGGCGCGATCCCGTCGTTCAAGGGTTACCAGGGCTTCCCCGCGACGATCTGCGCGTCCGTCAACGACGAGGTGGTGCACGGCATCCCCACGGACGCCCGCAAGCTGCGCGAGGGCGACGTCATCTCCATCGACTGCGGCGCGATCCTGGAGGGCTGGCACGGCGACTCCGCCGTCACGGTGCCGGTGGGCGAGGTCGACCCGAAGCTGACCGAGCTGATGCGGGTCACCGAGGAGGCCATGTGGCGCGGCATCGCCGCGCTGAAGGTCGGCCGCCACCTGTCCGACATCGGCTACGAGATCGAGCGCTACGTCAAGACCCAGGGCCGCTTCGGCATCCCCCCGGAGTACGGCGGCCACGGCATCGGCACCGAGATGCACATGGACCCGTGGATCGCCAACCACGGCAAGCCGGGCCGGGGCCCGCTGCTGGAGGAGGGCATGTGCCTGGCCATCGAGCCCATGGTGAACCTGGGCACCGAGCGCACGCGCGTGCTGTCCGACGACTGGACGGTCGTGACGATCGACGGGAAGGCCTCGGCGCACTTCGAACACAGCGTCGCGGTGACACATAATGGACCTTGGGTGCTTACCGCCCTGGACGGTGGCGAAGAGCGCCTGAGTCACCTTCAGCCCTGACCCCCGGGAGTGGTGGAATGGCGAACAGCCCCGAGATGCGTGCCTCGGACGTCGACCGCGATCGGGTGGCCGCCATCCTCCGGGAGCACACCGCGCAGGGCCGCATCACGATGGACGAGTTCAACGAGCGGCTCGAAGAGCTCTACAAGAGCAAGACCTACGGTGACCTGGCCAAGCTGACGGCCGACCTGCCCGACGTCGACCTGCGCCACCGGCCGGCGAAGCCCGAGACGGCGCCCGCGACGCGCGGCAACCTGCATCCGGGCATGCGGGCGGCCTGGGGCGCCTGGGCCACGGCCAGCGCCATCAACTGGGTGATCTGGCTGATCGTGAGCGTCTCGTCCGGTCACATGATCTATCCGTGGCCGCTGTGGGTCATGGGGCCCTGGGGCGCGATCCTGCTGATGAGCACGATCTTCGGGAACGGGCCGAAGCGCAGTTAGCCCGGAGCTGTGTGTGCCGTAATGCACTGTGTGTATTCCTCCGCAGTGCGTGGCGGCGCTGGTTCCTAGCGTGTGCCGTGTCGGGAACACGACTCACGGAGGAATCAGATGCGCAAGGTCCTCGCAGCCGCCGCCCTCGCCGGCTCGATCGCCGTCACCGGTCTCGCCGTCGCCCCCGCCGCCCAGGCGGCCTCGTCCGGGGGGTGGGGTACGTTCTACGCGGCCAACCACAAGGCGTACACGCACGGGAGCACGTACCGGTCGCACGGCAAGGTGTACACCCACTGGTACGGCAAGGAGTCCACGCCGAGGTTCGGCTACGTGTGGTTCCGGTACTACGCGAATGGCAACTGGCACCAGTTCTCCAGGAAGTGGGACGGGAGCCACGACGAGACCTGGTCCGGCCGGGGGATCAAGAAGATCTACACGTGGACGTGCTGGGGCGGCTCGTCCACGTACTGCGGTGACCGGCACCGCATCTTCTAGGAGCAGCCCGCGAAGGACCCGCCGGCGCGCCCGGCGGGTCCTTCGGTGTGCGGGCGAAGGAGTGCGGGCCGTGGGGTAGACTCTTACATGGTTGTGTCAGGACACCTGGCACGCGTTTCGCGTTTTGGGCTCAGGTGTCGTACACTCCTTAGTCGGCTCACTATGACTATCACGCGTCGGCGGTCTTTGCCGATCGCCGCTCTCTTCGAAGCGTGAGGTCGCGGCTGCTTAGTGAACCGGAGCCTCAGACGACCGATCAGTGAAACGCGAGGGATTTTGGCCAAGAAAGACGGCGCCATCGAGATCGAGGGCACTGTGGTTGAGTCGCTCCCGAACGCCATGTTCCGGGTGCAGCTCGACAACGGCCATAAGGTCCTGGCCCACATCAGCGGACGGATGCGGATGCACTACATCCGAATTCTGCCGGACGACAGGGTAGTCGTTGAACTGAGCCCCTACGACCTGAGTCGCGGGCGGATCGTCTACCGATACAAGTAAGACGTCTGAGGAACACGAAGGACAATGAAGGTAAAGCCGAGCGTCAAGAAGATCTGCGACAAGTGCAAGGTGATTCGCCGGCACGGTCGCGTCATGGTGATCTGCGACAACCTGCGCCACAAGCAGCGTCAGGGTTAGTCGTACGCAAGGTTTCTCCGAGTCCGCCCCGTTTTAGGGAGCGGGCTCGACGCATGAGGAGCCCGCGACAGTAATCGCGTCTCACACCTGGGCCGGCGGAGCGATCCGTACCACCCAGGAGACCCCCGGTCGGAGGCCGGGGCCCTCACCCCGGGCATGGGGAGGGGTAGTGCGGCGCAAGACCTCCGCCCAAAAGAAGGAGAATGCCCGACCATGGCTCGCCTGGTTGGCGTCGACCTCCCCCGCGAGAAGCGGCTGGAGATCGCTCTCACCTACATCTACGGAATCGGCCGCACCCGCGCTCAGGAGATCCTCCAGGCGACCGGTGTCAGCGGCGACCTCCGCGTGCACCAGCTCTCCGACACCGAGCTCGTCCCGATGCGTGACTACATCGAGGCGAACTTCAAGATCGAGGGTGACCTGCGCCGCGAGGTCCAGGCCGACATCCGTCGCAAGATCGAAATCGGTTGCTACCAGGGCATCCGGCACCGCAAGGGCCTTCCGGTCCACGGTCAGCGCACGCAGACCAACGCGCGTACCCGTAAGGGCAAGAAGAAGACCGTCGCCGGTAAGAAGAAGCCCGGTAAGAAGTAGTCCACAGCCGCGGACCGAAGATCTCAGGAGTAATGGCAAACAATGCCTCCTAAGAGCCGTCAGGGTGCCCCGAAGAAGGTGCGCCGCAAGGAAAAGAAGAACGTCGCTCACGGGCACGCCCACATCAAGAGCACGTTCAACAACACGATCGTCTCGATCACCGACCCCAACGGGAACGTGATCTCCTGGGCCAGCGCCGGCCACGTGGGTTTCAAGGGCTCCCGTAAGTCCACCCCGTTCGCCGCCCAGATGGCCGCCGAGAACGCCGCCCGCCGCGCCATGGAGCACGGCATGCGCAAGGTCGACGTGTTCGTCAAGGGTCCCGGCTCCGGCCGTGAGACCGCGATCCGCTCCCTCCAGGCCACCGGCCTCGAGGTGGGTTCGATCCAGGACGTCACGCCGGTCCCGCACAACGGCTGCCGTCCGCCGAAGCGCCGCCGCGTCTGAATTTCCCCAGGAGATATTGAGAAATGGCTCGTTACACGGGCGCGGACTGCAAGCTCTGCCGTCGCGAGAAGACCAAGCTCTTCCTCAAGGGCAGCAAGTGCGAGTCCGCCAAGTGCCCCATCGAGATCCGTCCTTACCCGCCGGGTGAGCACGGCCGCGGACGCCCCAAGGAGTCCGAGTACCAGCTTCAGCTTCGCGAGAAGCAGAAGACCCGTCGCATCTACGGCGTCCTCGAGAAGCAGTTCCGCAACTACTACGAGGAGGCCGCGGGCAAGAGCGGCAAGTCGGGTGAGGTGCTGCTCCAGATCCTGGAGAGCCGTCTCGACAACGTCGTCTACCGCGCCGGCTTCGCCCAGTCGCGTGACGCCGCCCGCCAGCAGGTGCGCCACGGCCACATCCTGGTGAACGGCAAGAAGGTCGACATCCCGTCGTACCGCGTTCGCGAGCACGACATCATCGAGGTCCGCGAGACCAAGCGCAACCTGCTGCCCTACGAGGTCGCTCGGGCGACCGCGGGCGAGCGCACGGTTCCCGCGTGGCTCGGCGTCGTGCCGGAGAAGCTCCGCGTCCTGGTTCACCAGCTGCCGGTTCGCCAGCAGATCGACACCCAGGTCCAAGAGCAGCTCATCGTCGAGTACTACTCCAAGTAGTCACTGACGTCCTAGTTCGGGTGCGGATTTCCGTACCCGAACTAGACTGTTTATCGGAGTGGCGTCATATAGCGGGCGCCGCACGACAAGGGGAGAACCCACACCATGCTGATCGCTCAGCGTCCGACTCTTCTCGAAGAGTCGATCGACGAGACCCGGTCCCGGTTCGTCATCGAGCCGCTGGAGCCGGGCTTCGGCTACACCATCGGCAACTCGCTGCGCCGCACGCTGCTGTCGTCCATCCCGGGCGCGGCCGTGACGAGCATCCGCATCGAGGGCGTGCTGCACGAGTTCTCGACCGTTCCCGGGGTCAAGGAAGACGTCACCGACATCATCCTGAACCTCAAGGAGCTGGTCGTCTCCTCCGAGCACGACGAGCCGGTCGTGATGTACCTGCGCAAGCAGGGCCCGGGTGAGGTCACCGCCGCCGACATCGCGCCTCCGGCCGGTGTCGAGGTGCACAACCCCGAGCTGCGCATCGCCACGCTCAACGGCAAGGCGAAGCTGGAGATGGAGCTGACCGTCGAGCGCGGTCGCGGCTACGTCTCCGCCGCCCAGAACAAGCAGCCGGGCCAGGAGATCGGGCGCATCCCGATCGACTCGATCTACTCCCCGGTGCTCAAGGTCACCTACAAGGTCGAGGCGACCCGAGTCGAGCAGCGCACCGACTTCGACCGTCTCATCCTCGACGTCGAGACCAAGCCCGCCATGAAGCCCCGCGACGCGGTGGCCTCGGCCGGCAAGACCCTCGTCGAGCTCTTCGGCCTGGCCCGTGAGCTCAACGTCGAGGCCGAGGGCATCGACATCGGCCCGTCGCCGACCGACGCCGCCCTGGCCGCCGACCTGGCGCTGCCGATCGAGGAGCTGAACCTGACCGTTCGCTCCTACAACTGCCTCAAGCGCGAGGGCATCCACACCGTGGGTGAGCTCGTCGCCCGCAGCGAGCAGGACCTTCTCGACATAAGGAACTTCGGGGCCAAGTCGATCGAAGAGGTCAAGCAGAAGCTGCACGAGATGTCGCTGGCGCTCAAGGACTCCCCGCCCGGGTTCGACCCGAGCGCGGTGGCCGGCGGCGGCTACGACGACGACGACAGCGCGTACGTCGAGACCGAGCAGTACTGAGCCTCGTGCGGAGACCCGTCTCCGCACGTGCCCCGCACGCGCCGAGTGGCCCAGCCGCTCGGCGCGTGACGAACGTAACGGCCCAGTCGTGGTGACTGCGGCCGGCCCGACTCCGGTACCTGGTACGGCCGGGGCGGGTTAACCCAAGAGGAGAAAGCAATGCCCAAGCCCACCAAGGGTGCACGTCTTGGCGGCAGCCCGGCGCACGAGCGGCTGATCCTGGCGAACCTCGCCACGGACCTGTTCCGCCACGGCAAGATCCGCACGACGGTTGCCAAGGCCAAGCGCCTTCGCCCGCTGGCGGAGCGCCTGATCACCAAGGCGAAGAAGGGCGACATCCACAACCGTCGCCAGGTCCTGACCGTGGTCAAGGACAAGGGCGTGGTTCACCACCTGTTCACCGAGATCGCGGTGACG
This sequence comes from Nonomuraea sp. NPDC001636, assembly GCF_040298265.1. NCBI lineage: Bacteria > Bacillati > Actinomycetota > Actinomycetes > Streptosporangiales > Streptosporangiaceae > Nonomuraea > Nonomuraea sp. NPDC001636. The sequence continues at coordinate 123,994 of NZ_JBEOZT010000029.1, read as the reverse complement.
TTCGCCGAGCGTCCGGGTGGTTACACCCGGATCACCAAGATCGGCGCGCGTAAGGGCGACAACGCTCCGATGGCCGTCATCGAGCTGGTGTCCGAGCCGCTGAACGGTGTCACCACCCGCCGTACCGAGGCTCCGGCCGCCGCTGCCGCTCCGGCTCCGGCCGCCGAGGAGACCGAGGCCGCCGAGACCGAGGCCCCCGAGGCCGCCGCCGAGGAGACCCCGGCTGCCGCCGAGGAGGCTCCGGCCGCCGAGGCCGAGGCGAAGAAGGACGAGGCCTGATCTCTCAGGCTGGTTGAATCGGGCCCGGACCCCCTTCGCGGGGGTCCGGGCCCTTTTCCGTGAACGCGAAAGGGACGATCGTGCTACGGCTCCGCCTGGATCTGGCATACGACGGGACCGACTTCTCCGGATGGGCGAGGCAGCCCGGTCGCCGTACGGTCCAGGGTGAGATCGAGCTGGCGCTCACCAGGATCCTGCGCCTGGGCGAGCCCGCCGCGCTGACCGTGGCCGGGCGTACGGACGCGGGCGTGCACGCGCGCGGCCAGGTGGCGCACGTGGACGTGCCGGCCGGATCGCTCGCCGAGCTCGACGGCAACCGCGGGCCCCTGGACGTCGATGAGCGGCTCTCTGCGCTCGTCCGGCGGCTGGGGGGGATCCTGCCCCTGGATGTACGCGTTCATCGGGTCTCGGTGGCTTCTGAGGGCTTTGACGCCCGATTCTCGGCGATGTTCCGGCGGTACGCGTACCGGGTGTGCGACACGGCGGGCGGGGTCGACCCGCTGCGACGGCACGAGGTGGTCTGGCACAGCCGTCCGCTGGACCTCGACGCCATGAACGAGGCGGCCAGGCGGCTGGTGGGCGAGCACGACTTCGCGGCGTTCTGCAAGAAGCGCGAGGGCGCCACGACGATCAGGGAACTGCAGCGCCTGGAGTGGACGCGCGAGCCCGACGGCGTGCTGGTGGCCGCCGTCGTGGCGGACGCGTTCTGCCACTCGATGGTCCGGGCGCTGGTGGGCTCGCTGCTGGCCGCGGGCGACGGGCGGCGGCCGGTGGAGTGGCCCGGCCAGGTGCTGACGCGGGCCGTACGGGACTCCGGGGTGCACGTCGCGCCCGCGCACGGGCTGTGCCTGGAGGAGGTGGGCTACCCGGCGGCGGACGAACTCGCCGCGCGGGCCGCCGCCACCCGGCGGGTCCGCACGCTCTCAGCCCTTGGTGACGCGGCGCTCCAGGACGAGTGAGGTCTGGTCCCGGAACGCCCCGCTGACCTTGGCCAGCGTCTTGTCGCCGGCGTCCGGAGTGTGGCCGTCGGCGTGGGTGGCGTAGCTGAAGACGATGTACCTGCCCCACACCAGGCCGGCCGCGTAGCCGCCGGCGATGGACACCCGCTCGCCCCCGCTTCCCTTCGCACCCGGCAGCGCGCGGAACCAGACGTTGCGCGAGAGGTTCTTGGCCTGGTCGGTCTGGACGGCGTCCTCCTTGGTCGGCAGCACCGCGATGCCGGTGGTCACGGCGTAGCGGCGCTTGCTGTCGACGAAGGTGGCCCGGATGATCCGGCTGCACTTCCGCTCGCGCAGCGCGTCGGCGAACGCGCCGGTCGCCGCCTTGTCGCAGCTCGTCTCGGTGTCGGTCTTGACCCTGGTGAACGTCGTGCCGGCGGCGGAGACCTTCTTCTTCGGGAACGCCTCCGTCAGGGACATCTTCTTCGGGTCGGTCTCCTCCGAATTGAGCATGGACGCGCCCGGGACGTCGGCGGGCGGGCTGCTGGTCAGCTCCGAGGTGGGCAGCAGCGTGGGCGGGGCGGGGGTGGCGCCCGCGGTCGTGGCGGCCGACGGGGCGGTGTTCAGCGCGCGGTAGGCGAAGAAGCCGCCGGTCGCGACCCCTGCCAGGGCCAGTGCGCCGAGGGTCACGAGCAGGGCTCGCTTGCTCTTGCCGCGGGCCGGGGGCGGTGGTGGCGGGATCTGGAACGGGGGCTGCCTGAACGCGCCGGGTGGGAAGGTGGGCGTGCCGTGGGGCGGGGTGGGGAGGTCCAGGGCGGTGCCGGGCCTCTTCGTCCACAGGTCCTGGTTGAAGGGCAGGTCGGGGAGTTTCTCCTGGGTGGGGGACGGGTCCTGATGCGGCTCCGGTGAGGGCCGGGGTTCGGCCTGCCTGTTGTCCTGGCCCGGTTCTGCTGCGTGGGTGTGCTGTGCAGGTGTGGCGGGAGAGTGGCCGGTCGCGCGTTGCGTCGCCTCGTCGGGCCTTTCGTCCGGGTGCCTGTCCTCCGGGCGCTTCTCCTCGGCGGGGGGCATAGGAGGCCATACGGGGACGTCGCCCGGCTCCGGGGGGCGGCCCGTCGGGTTGGTGGGGTGGGGCTCGACGTGGTGGGCCGTCCGCATGGGGCCGGTGGGCTCCTCGCGGGGGTCGGTCGCGCGCATGCCCTGAGGCGGGGTGTCCAGGGCTGCCGGGTCGTGCTCCTCGTGCGGAGGGGCCGGGGTGGCGTGCTGCTGGACGGTGGCGGCGGCGTCGCGCTTGGCGGCCTCGGGGTCGAAGTAGTGGGCCGCCTTGGGGATGCCGCCCGGGCGGGTGGCATCGGGGTCGTACGAACCGGCCTCGGGCTCGTAGGGACCGGCTTCTGGCTCGTATGGACCGGCCGCGGGCTCGTATGGACCGGCCTGGGGGGCGAAGCGTCCGGCGTCGGGGGCGAACTGTCCGGGCTCGGAACCGAACCGTGCGGCGTCAGGGCCGTCGTGTGGCGCGGCGTCCGGGGTGTCGAGGGCGTCGGCGGGGTGGCCGGGCGGCGGTGTTGTTGGGTGGGCGGTCGGTGCGCCGGTGGATGTGCTGGCGCGGCCGCTCGGGGTGTCGGTCGGCGGGGTGGGGAACCGGGTGGGCTGCTGGTCGGCGGCTGCCGGGGGCGCGGGGTGACCGGCCTGGGCGGTGGGGAACCGGGCGGTGGGGTCGCCGAGGGCCGGGTCGTCGGTGTCCGGCTCGGCTACGAGTTCGCCCGTGGCGGCGGGCCAAGGGGGCATGGCGTGCGGGTCGGCGACCGGGGCGGGCCACACCTGAAGGCCCGCGGCGGCAGCCGTGAACGCCGGCGGCGGTTCCCACGGCGGCGCACCCGGTACGACCGGCCCTGACTGCTCCCACGGCGGCGCGCCCGGCGCGGCGGACTGGCCTAGCCAGGCGGAAGGGTCTTCCTCCGGGATGGCGGCCCACTGGCCGGGGGCAGGGGTCCAGGAGGCGTCGTCCTCCGGCTGCGGACCCAGGGGGGAGTTCTCCGCGGGCTGCGGGCCCCCGGTGGAGGTCCCCGCGGGCTGCGGACCCCGGCTGGCGTCGTTCTGGGGTTGCCGGCTCCAGGGGGCTCCGGCCTCCGGCTGTGGGCCCATGGCGGGGTTGCCCTCCGGGTGCTGGCTCCAGCTGGTGTCGTTCCCGGGCTGTGGGCCCCAGGTGGCTTCGGTGGCGTTTCTGGGGGTCCAGGCGGCTTGGTCGGGGGCTTGGGGGGCCCAGGCGGGTGTGCCGGCGGTGCCTGCGCCCGGCCCGGTCTCGCCGGACGGCCTGGGGCCCCAGCCGGCTTCGGTCGGGGTGCCGAGGGGGCGTCCGGGGTCGCTGACGGCTCTGGGCGGCGAGGCGGCTTGGTCGGGAGCTTGGGAGGCCCAGGCGGGCGGCTGGGCGGACGATCGGGACAACTCGCCGGCCGCGTCGGAGATCTGGGGGGCCCAGGCGGGCCTCGTCGGGGCGTCGACAGCCCACTCGGGGGCATCGGCAATCCCTGCGGGGTCGGAAGCCGAGCCGGGCGTTCCGGGCATGGACGCGGAGGCAGCCGAGGTGCCGGAGGCGGACGTGGGGGCTCCGGGAGTGCCGGGAGCGGGTGTTCCCGGGATGCCGGATCCGGAGGCCGAGGCTGGGGTGGGTGGAGCGGCCGTGGGGGTGTTCGGCGTGCCGGTTGGCCAGGGGCCGGTGTCTCTGCGGGGGGCCCGCATGGCGGTGACGGTGTCTTCGCCGATTCCCGGGCCTTGAGGGGCGTCGGCCTGGGGAGGCGCGAAGGGGGCGCCGGTGGCGGGTACGGGCGCGCCGTAAGGGGCGTGAGGCCCAGGGACGTTGAAGGGACCGGAAGCTTCGGAACGGCCGCCCGCGCGAGGGCCGGAGGTCTCGGGAAGCGCCCCGGGCCCGGAGGAGGCGCCTGGGGTGTCGAAGGGGGTGCTGATGGAGGGGGGTGGAGCGGGGGCGGGGGAGCTCGGGGACGGTGGGGTGTCGGGGGCGTCGTCGGCGAACCAGTCGTAGGGGGCCGAGTCGTCGTCGGCCACCTCCCACGGCTGTACGCCGGCGGACGCCTCCTCGGGCTCCGGTGGAGTGCCACCTGGAACCCGCGTCTCGTCGCCGGTCGGCTCACCTGACGGAGGGAACGCCGACGGGACGCCGCTGCCGATGCGGCCGAAACTCGGCGGTGGCATCGGCGATGCGGTCGTACGGTCGGCTTCCCTGCGATCGTGCTCGGACCCGGGTTCCTGGCCACGCATAGGGCGAGCCTAGCGAGAGTAGCGAGATCGTTATGTCGGTATGGGGGTTCCCCGCGGGATCCGCCGTCCTCTTTGTGGGGTTATCGGGCGGGATGCCGGTTCAGCTGAGCGCGCTCCCCGTCATCGAGCGGTTGTCCAGAGCCTTGAAGACGGTCGCGTCGCTGAGGTCCTTGATGGCTTCGAGGATGCGCTTCGATTCCTTCTTGTCCGGCTTGCTGCCGTCCTTGTTCTGGAACCACACCATGATCGCGTAGTGGCCGTGCGTCGAGATCTTGGCGCCGCCGCTGCCCGAGCCGAGCATCTTGGTGACGCTGTCCTTGCCGGCCAGCGGCTTGACATAGTTGCTCGCGTCGCCGACCTTGGCCACCTTGCTGGCGGTGCCGCTGGTCTTGAGGTTGGCCACGCCGATCGTGCCGATCACCTTGCCGGACTTGTCGCGGAAGCTGGCCCGGAGGAGCTGGGTGCACTTGCCCGACTTGAGCGCCTTCTGGAGCTTGTCGCCCAGAGCGCCGTCGGTGCACTTCTTGTCCTTGCTGGTGACCGTCATCTCGTACGCGCGTCCCGAGACGTTGATCTTCTTGGTCGAGCCGAAGATCTCCTTGACCGTGATCGGGTCGGGGTCGGTCTTGCGCTCGGCGGCGAAGCCGTACTTGCCGGGCGGGGCCGAGGGGAGCGGCGCGGAGGTCCTGGTGGGGGCGCCGGCCTCGGCGGTGCTGGGGCCGTCCGCGTTCCACATCAGCGCCAGGCCGCCGCCGAGCAGGCCCAGCAGCAGGACGCCGCCGATCGCGAAGTACAGCGGGGCGCGCGAGCGCCGGCCCTCGTCGTAGGGGCTCCAGCCGACCCGGCTCTGCGGCGGCTGCGGCGGCTGCTCGGACTCTCCCGCCTGCCCTGACTGCCCCGGCTGTCCCGACTGCGCCGACTGCTCGGACTGCGACGAATACGGCGGCTGACCGAACGCCCCCGACTGGCCGAACGCCCCGGACTGGCCGAACGCCCCCGACTGGCCGAACGATCCGGACTGGCCGGGCTGCTCGGGCGGCAGGAACTGGCCGGTGCGGGCGGACTGCGGCGGCTGCGAAGGCCCGGGGAACGGAGACTGCGAGGACGGAGCCTGCGAGGACGGCGGCTGCGGGAAGGGAGACTGCTGAGTGGTCTCGCTCTCGGCGGCGCGCTCCCTGCGCAAACGGCGGGGACCGCTGTCCATGCCACGTTCCTCATTGCCGTTGGAAACCATGCGGAGACATTACCGTGATGTTCGTCATTGAGTTCCGAAGTCCTGGGTCCACCATGGGCCGTCCGGTCCGGCGGCGACGCCGACGCCGATGGCCTTGAGGGTGCAGTCCAGGATGTTCCTGCGGTGGTCGCGGCTGTCCAGCCAGCCGCGTACGGCCTGCTCGGGCGTGCTGTAGCCGTTGCCGATGTTCTCGGCGGCGCCCCAGTGGTAGCCGGCGCGGTCCATGCGGTCCCAGGGGGAGGCGCCGTCGGGGGAGTTGTGGGCGAGCTGCCCGGTGCGCGCCATCTCCAGCGAGTGCTCGCGCGCCGAGCGTCCCAGCCTGCCGTCCACCCGCAGCGGCCCGCAGCCGTGCTCGGCGCGGGCGGCGTTGGTGAGCGTGACGACCCGGGCGGCCATGCCGGGGATCACCTTGGCCTGGTCGCCGCCGCCGGTGAACACCTGGGTGGGGTCGTCCGCGGCGTCGAAGCCGGGGATCTGCCCTTCGGGGGTCTTGGCGGGCTTGGGGGTGGACCTGCCGCGCGGCGTCCTGACCGTGCTGGCCTGTCGCGGGATGCGGTCCAGCTCGGGCCGGGCCTTCTGCCCGGCGGTGGGCGCGGGACGCGCGGTGGCCGCGGCCGGTGGGGCGGTCTCGTTGAGGTAGATGTGGGCGGTGGGCTCGACGTCGTCGGACAGCCGGCCGAGCAGCACGCCGGTGAACAGCGCGGCCATCAGGCAGGCCAGCACGCCCAGGCTGTTCCGGCGCCGCGCGCCCCGCTGGGTTTGCCGGGTGTGAGAGTTCCGCCACATACCGCAGCTAACGATAGAGATGTCGGGTACTGGGAAAGAAGGGATCCCAGGGAAACGAAATGGAACCGTTCTGCTGTCAGGTACACTCGTGCAGGGTTACCGGTCTTTTGACCTGCGCGCCGATAGGCGGGTAACCTAATCGTTCGTTGTGTGCATAGGTCCAGCGTGACCGATGCGCGGCGCGTCCGGCGTCATCTCCCATCGTCAAGCCCATCGGGCTCGGGAGACGGAAGGTCCGGGCTGCCGTGTGCCCGCACCGACCGACCCATGTAGCTGTCGCATCCGACAGCGCCGAAGACGCGAGCAAAAGAAGGCTACGACCGTGCGCACGTACTCACCGAAGCCCGCCGACGTCCAGCGTCAGTGGTACGTCATCGACGCGACCGATGTCGTGCTGGGCCGGCTGGCCAGCCACGTCGCGAACCTGCTCCGCGGCAAGCACAAGCCGATCTTCGCCAACCACGTCGACACCGGTGACTTCGTCATCGTCATCAACGCCGACAAGATTGCGCTGAGCGGTAACAAGCGTGAGCAGAAGAAGGCGTACCGTCACTCGGGCTACCCGGGCGGTCTGCGTTCCGTCACCTATGGCGAGCTCATGGACAAGCGTCCCGACAAGGCCGTCGAGAAGGCCGTAAAGGGCATGCTGCCGAAGAACTCCCTCGGCCGGCAGATGGCCAAGAAGCTGAAGGTCTACGCGGGTTCCGAGCACCCGCACCAGGCCCAGCAGCCGGTGCAGTTCCAGATCACCCAGATCGCCCAGTAGTAGTTCGAAAGAGTTAGAGGAGAACCGTGGCTGAGCCCACCGGTGTCGAGACGGTCGTCGAGACCGAGCTGGAGGAAATCTCCGGCGAGGACTTCCCGTCCGAGTACACCACCGAGTCCGCTGCCAGCGCTGACGCGCCCGTGCGCAAGCCCGTCACCACGGGTAACTCGTACGGCACCGGCCGCCGCAAGGAGGCGATCGCCCGCGTGCGCATCGTCCCCGGCACCGGCAAGTGGACGATCAACGGTCGTTCGCTGGACGTCTACTTCCCGAACAAGGTCCACCAGCAGATCGTCAACGAGCCCTTCGTGGTCCTCGGCGCCGAAGAGGCGTTCGACGTCATCGCGCGCATCGACGGCGGCGGCGTCACCGGCCAGGCCGGCGCGCTGCGCATGGGCCTGTCCCGCGCCCTGGCGATCCTGGACGTCGACGTCAACCGCCCGCCGCTGAAGAAGGCCGGCTTCCTCACCCGTGACGCCCGCGCCACGGAGCGGAAGAAGTACGGCCTCAAGAAGGCCCGCAAGGCTCCGCAGTACAGCAAGCGCTAAATTGGCGCGCCTTTTCGGCACCGACGGGGTACGTGGGGTCGCTGGTCGCGACCTCACGGCCGAGCTCGCCATGGACCTGTCCGTGGCGGCCGCCCATGTACTCGGTGATGCGGGCGCGTTCGCGGCCACGGGACGTCGTCCCGTGGCCGTCGTGGGCCGGGACCCGCGAGCCTCCGGGGAGTTCCTGGAGGCCGCAGTGGTCGCCGGCCTCGCGGCGTCCGGAGTGGATGTGCTGCGCCTCGGCGTGCTGCCCACCCCGGCCGTCGCCCATCTCACCGCCGCGCTCGGCGCCGACCTCGGCGTCATGCTGTCCGCCTCGCACAACGCGGCGCCGGACAACGGCATCAAGTTCCTGGCCAGGGGCGGCTTCAAGCTGTCCGACGCGGTCGAGGACGAGATCGAGCGCCGGCTCGGTGAGAGCTGGTCCTTCCCCGTCGGTTCGGGGGTCGGCCGCGTGCGCGACGCGTACGGCGAGGCCGACCGCTACATCTCGCACGTCCTGACCACGATGACCGCCGCGCTCGACGGCCTGCACGTCGTGGTCGACTGCGCGCACGGCGCCGCTCACATGGTCGCGCCCGAGGCGCTGGTGCGGGCGGGCGCCCGGGTCGAGGCCATCGGCGCCAGACCCGACGGGCTCAACATCAACGCCGGGCACGGCTCCACCCACCTGGACAAGCTCCAGCAGGTGGTCGTGTCCAGGGGCGCCGATCTGGGCGTGGCCTACGACGGCGACGCCGACCGCTGCCTGGCGGTCGACCACACCGGCACGGTCGTCGACGGCGACCAGATCATGGCGGTGCTCGCCGCCGCCATGCACGGCGACGGCCTGCTGTCCAAGGACACCGTGGTCGCGACCGTCATGTCCAACCTGGGCTTCAAGCTGGCGATGCGCGAGACCGGCATCACCGTGATCGAGACCGCGGTCGGCGACCGTTATGTCCTCGAACGCATGAAGTCCGACGGGTTCAACCTGGGCGGCGAGCAGTCCGGTCACGTCATCATGCTCGACCACGCCACCACGGGCGACGGCCTGCTCACCTCGCTCCACCTGCTGGGCGTGGTGGCCAAGTCGGGCGTCCCGCTGAAGGAGCTGGCCTCGGTGATGACCCCGCTGCCGCAGATCCTGATCAACGTCAAGGACGTCGACAAGGGCAAGACGTCGGTGCCCGAGCTCATCGCCGCCGTGGCCGAGGCCGAGGCGGAGCTGGGGGAGACCGGCCGGGTGCTGATCCGGCCGAGCGGCACCGAGCCCATGATCCGGGTGATGGTGGAGGCCGCCTCCGAGGAGCACGCCAACCAGGTGGCGGGCCGCCTGGCCGACGTGGTCCGTACGGCCTGCGCCTCCTGACGCGCCTGGGCGGGTACGGCCGCGCGCCGTACCCGCCGGGCCGCTACTCGTCGCCGGTGAGGGCGAACACCCGCAGCCTGCGGCCGGCCCAGAAGACCGCGCCCACGGTCACGACGACCAGCGCCGGCACGGCGAAGCTCATCGCGACCTTCGCCCCCAGGAAGGGCGAGTCGGAGATCTGGTCGGCGATGGCCATGGCCCACTCCTGGATGGAGAACTTGCCCGCCCCCTCGATGAAGCTCGCCACGGTGACCTCCCAGACGAGGGCGTAGATGACGCCGATCGTGACCGCGTGCTTGGTCACGACCCCGAGGAGCAGGAAGAGCCCGGCGTAGGCGATGCCGGCGATCAGGGCGCCGAGGGCGAAGCCGGCCGCGATGCCGTCCTCGCCGCCCACCAGGATCCAGGCCGCCACGTACGTCGGCAGGGCCCCGAACACGGCCATGAGCGAGGCCGCCACCCCGAACTTGGTCAGGGCGATCACGGGCCTGGAGATGGGCTTGGACATCAGGTGGATGACGGTGCCGTCGTCGATCTCCGGCGCGATGACGCCGGTGCCCGCGATGACCCCCAGCAGCGGCAGCATCGCCTTGATGGCGAAGTCCTTCATCAGGTCCACGGCCAGCTTCTGGTCGGCGCCGGTCGCCACGCGCAGCAGCACGGCCAGGGCGATCAGGGCCAGCGGGAGCAGCAGGAGCAGGATGATGCGGCGACGCCCGAGCAGTGAGCGGTACGTGATGCCCGCGACCACGGTGTTCATTCAGGTGCTCCTGTTGATCAGGTAGGCGAAGACGCTCTCCAGGTCCTCGTCGGCGGGGGAGACCTGGTGCAGGCGCACACCCTCGTCGCGGGCGACGCGGGGGAGCAGCCGGGCGAAGCGCCGCAATTCGGTCGCCTGGACCTCCAGGCCGTCCGGGCGGAGCGTGATGCCGCCGGCCGACTCGTCGCGGATCAGGGCCGCGGCGAGCTTCCTGTCGTCGCTGGACCGGATGACGAACAGGTGGGGCCGGTCGGTCATCAGGCGTCTGATCTCGCGGAAGTTGCCCGAGGCGGCGTGCCGGCCGGACACCAGGACCTCGATGTGCTGGGCGACCCGCTCGACCTCCTCCAGGATGTGCGAGCTGAACAGGATCGTCTTGCCCGCGGTGCCCATGGCGCGGATGAGGTCCATCAGGTGGAGGCGCTGGCGCGGGTCCATGCCGTTGAACGGCTCGTCGAGCAGCAGCACGGCCGGGTCGTGGACGAGGGCGGCGGCCACCTTGACCCGCTGGCGCATGCCCTTGGAGTACGTCTCCACCCGGCGGTCCTTCGGCTCCTCCATCTCGACCGTGGCCAGGGCCTTGCGGGCGGCCTCGACGGGGTCGGGGAGGCCGTGCAGGCGGGCGGCGGACAGGACGAACTGCCAGCCGGTGAGGAACCCGTACACGCCCTCGCGTTCCGGGACCAGACCGATATTTCGGTAGATGTGGTGGTTCTTCCAGACCTGGGTGCCGTCCAGCGTGACCGAGCCGCCGGACGGCGCCAGGAACCCGGCCATCATGTGCAGCAACGTCGACTTGCCCGCGCCGTTGGGCCCGAGCAGGCCGGTGACGCCGGGACCGATCGTCATGGTCACGTCGTTGACCGCCACCACGTTGCCGTACCAGCGGGACACCTGGGAGAGCTCGATCTTCATCGCGAGGCCGCCTTCCTGTAGCGCAGCGCGAGAGCGGCCAGGCCGACGCCGATCAGCACCACCAGGATCGCCGCCGAGGCGGGACCGTTCGGGTACGGGCCGTCGGCGTGGGACGGGGTGCCGAACAGCCACGACTGCACCGAGTCGACCAGCCAGAACGGGTTCATCAACCAGGCCCAGGCGGCCCCCGACTCGTTCCCGGTGTTGAGCATCGTGCCGTAGAGCAGCGGCACCGACGCCGAGGACAGCAGGTAGACCGTGATCACCGAGGCCACCCCCAGCCCGCGCCGCGGCGTGAACGAGGCGAGGGCCAGGCCGAACGCCGACAGCAGCAGCGCCAGCACCAGCGCCATGAGCAGCGCGCCGACGTACTCGCCGGTGGCGGGCGGCCCCGGCATGTCCACGACCAGCTCGCCGATCCACAGCAGCGTCAGCGGCCCGCCGACCAGCAGGAACAGCGCGGCGGTCATCGCGATCACCTTGGCGGTCACGTACTGGAGGACCGAGATCGGCCGCGACAGGTACAGGGGCAGCACGCGGTGGCGCAGGTCGGGGGCGACGACCGTGGGGGCCTGGGAGGCCAGGAAGATGGCCACCACGGCCTGCATGACGACGGCGTACCCGCTGTAGGGGATGCCGCGCTGCTTGGCCAGCGCCATGAACGCGATCGACACCACCATGGGCAGCAGCATGATGACGACCAGCGCGAACGGCACGATCTTGCTGCGCGCCGGACGGCCGAGGCCGAAGACGCCGCGCAGGCTGTGGACGGTGAGCGCGCGGGTGGCGTACGCGCCGCCCATGCGGGGGCCGTCGTAGTGCCGGTAGCCGATGTCGTAGATCTCAGACATTGGCCGCCTCCTCCCTGAAGACGTCCTCGATGCGGTGGCGTCCCTGTTCGAGGCGGATCAGGCACAGGTCGAGGTCGACGGCGGCGTCGCGGACGGCGTCGTAGGTCTCGGGCCCGAGCACCTTGACCACCAGCAGGCGGCCCTGCTGGGAGACGGTCTGGCCGGTCTCGGTCAGGCGCCGGGCCAGGGGCTCCAGGCCGTCCTCGACCTCGACCGTGACGGTCTGGGTGGCCTGGGTGAACTCCGAGATCGCCGACGAGCGCAGCAGCCGGCCGCCGTCGATGACGATCACGTGGTCGCAGATGCGTTCCAGCTCGCCCAGCAGGTGGGAGGTGACCAGCACGCTGATGCCGAACTCGGTGCCGATGCGCCTGATCAGCGTCAGCATCTCGTCGCGGCCGCGCGGGTCGAGCCCGTTGGTGGGCTCGTCGAGGAAGACGAGTTTGGGGTCGTGCACGAGAGCCTGGGCCAGCTTGACCCGCTGCTTCATGCCGGTGGAGTAGCCGCCGATCGGGCGGTATCGCTCTTCGGCCAGGCCCACGTGGCGCAGCACGTCGGCGGCGCGCTCGCGGGCGGCCGTGCGCGGCAGCCCGGAGATCCTGGCGAGGTGGACGACCAGTTCGGTCGCGGAGACGTCGGGAGGGAGGCATTCGTGCTCGGGCATGTAGCCGACGAGCCGGCGGATCTCGGCGCCCTGCGCGGTCACGTCGAGGTCGAGCACCCGCGCGGCGCCCTGGCTGGGCGGCAGCAGGCCGAGCAGCATCTTGATCAGTGTCGACTTGCCCGCGCCGTTCGCCCCCACCAGCCCGGTGACGCCGGATCCCACGGTCACCGTGAGCCCGTCGACCGCGGTGACGGTGGGGAAACGTTTGGTCAGCCCCTCGGTGGCGAGGATGTGCATGTGGCGGACCCTACCCGGCGCGGGGTGGGCCTGGCCTCGTTCACACGGATGAACGCTGTCCTACTTGAGGCCAGAATTTCCGCTGGACCAACAGCGTGGCGGTGCCCGAGATGACCATGCCGAGGATGTTCACCGCGAGCTGCGAGACCGACCCGGAGACCTCCGCCCAGTCGCCGAGCCCCAGCGCGACGGCGAGGTAGCCGGCCGCCGGGACCGTGGTGACCGAGATGAACACGCCGATCAGCGCCGAGGACTTGCCCGCCGTCACTGACAGGACGCCCGCCGCCCCCGCCAGCAGCGCCACGATGAACGACCACTTGTCCGGCTTGACGATGAACTGCACCTCCGCGTTCACCTTCAGGTTGCCGATGTCGATCCAGCCCAGCCAGTTGGAGACCAGCGCGCAGGCGAAGGTGAGGGCGATGGCGACGGTGAAGCCGATGACCAGCGTCCGGAGAGCGGTGGTGATCAGGCGTCCGCGCCGGCCCAGCAGGCCGAAGCAGATCGCGGCGATCGCGCCGAACTCCGGGCCGAGCACCATCGCGCCGACGATCAGGATGGGCGAGTTCTGCAGCACGCCGATGCCCGCGAGCTGCGTCGCGATGGCCAGGAAGGCCAGGTAGGCCCAGGTGATGCGGGACTCGCTGGAGACCTTGTGGGCCAGCTCCTCCCACACCACCGCGTCGTCGGGATCGCCGGGCGCCTCCTCGACCGCCGCCGTGGCGGCCCTGGACAACGACAGGTCCACCTGCTCGATGGCGATCGAGCCGACGTCCTCCACCCACTTGAGCCGGCTGATCACCTCGTTGGCCGCCTCGCGGGCGGCGTCGCAGAGGACGACGTCGCCCGCCGGCTCGCGGGCCGCCCCGGGCAGCACGATGACGTTGGTGACGCCCGTGCACCCCTGCAACAGCGCGACGGCCTCGTCGGTGCGGCCGGCAGGGATGATGAGTCGGAGATGCAGCACCCCGCCATTGTTGTCCATCGGACATTGACGTCGCGTTGACCGCCGTACGCGAGGCTGCCTCACATGACTCGCTTCAGATGCCACGATCACGGTGAGGACTGCTGGTTCGCCGACATCGACGACCAGGAGTGCGCGGGCCGGTTCGCCGCCTACGTCTTCGACGAGGTGTTCAGGTCCGGCGAAGCCGTACCCGCCTGACCGCGTGGTCGGCGCCCTTCTGCAGGACGAGGTCGGCGCGTCCCCTGGTGGGGGCGATGTTCTCGACCAGGTTGCGCTCGTTGATGTCGCGCCAGACGTTGACCGCGAAGTCCGTGGCCTGCTCGTAGGTGAGCTCGGCGATGTACTTGAAGTAGGACTTCGGGTCCTCGAAGGCCGTGCGGCGCAGCTTGTGGAACCGTTCGACGTACCAGGTGCGGATGTCCTCGACCTTGGCGTCCACGTAGATGGAGAAGTCGAAGTAGTCGTTGACGGCCAGGGACGTGGGCGGGGCGGGCTGGAGGACGTTCAGCCCCTCGATGATCAGGATGTCTGGATTTTTCACGACCTGGCGGGCGCCGGGGACGATGTCGTACTCCAGATGGCTGTAGACCGGCGCGTACACCTCGGGAGCGCCCGCCTTGACCTCCGCCACGAACCTGACCAGCGCGCGCCGGTCGTAGCTCTCCGGGAAGCCCTTGCGCTGCATGATGCCCTTGGCCTCCAGCACCGCGTTGGGGTAGAGGAAGCTGTCGGTGGTGATCAGCTCCACGTGCGGGTGCTCGGGCCAGCGGGCCAGCAGGGTGTGCAGGAGCCGCGCCGTGGTCGACTTGCCGACCGCGACGCTCCCGGCGATGCCCAGGATGTACGGCACGCGCGTCCCCGCGTCGCCGAGGAAGGCGCTCAGGACGCTGCTGCGCTGCTTGGACCCGGTGAAGTGCAGGTTGAGCAGCCGGGTCAGGGGGAGATAGATGTCGGTGACCTCGGTGAGGTCGATGGGGTCATCGACGCCGCGCAGGTCCTCCAGCTCGTCTGCGGTGAGAGTCAAGGGCGTGTTCTTGCGGAGCTCGCTCCACTGCTCCCTGCTCAGTTCCACGTAGCCGTTGTTCACCTAGGCAGCGTAGCGATGCGGGACAAATGCGATCATGGGCGGGTGGTGCGCGGGCGGACATCCACAGCCTGTGGATAAAAACGTGGGATTACCAAAGCATGATTCCGGGAAGAAAGACCGGTCCTGACGATCCGGGCGTGCCGGAACCGGCGGGCGGCTACTGTTCCGGACGTAGCCTCCCGGGAGGTCCTGTGGATCGCCGTCGCTTCCTCGCCAGCGTGCTGGCCGTGGCCGGGCCCTTCGCCGGGGTCGCCTGCGCCGGGGCCAGGGGCGGCGTCCGGCCCGCCGTCGGCTACGGGCCGCTGCGACCCGTCGCCGACCTGCGCGACGGCAAGGTCCGCCTGCACCTTCCCGACGGCTTCCGGTACCGCTCGTTCAGCGCCGCGGGCGAGAAGTTCACCGACGGCTCCACCGTCCCCGGCCGGCACGACGGCATGGCGGCCTTCAGCGGCCCCAAGGGCAGCACGATCCTCGTCCGCAACCACGAGGTCACCGGCCCGGTCGGCGCGTTCGGCGACAAGGACACCGCCTACGACCCGGAGGCCGGCGGCGGCACCTCGACCCTGCACGTCACCCGCCACGGCGAGGTGCTCAGCAGCGGCCCCTCGCTCAACGGCACCATGACCAACTGCTCCGGCGGCCCCATGCCGTGGCGGGCCTGGGTGAGCTGCGAGGAGACGGTCAACGGGCCCGACGTGGGCGACGACCCGTCCGGGAGCGACAACAGCAAGCTCAAGCGCAGGCACGGCTACCTGTTCGAGGTGCCGGTCGACGGGGTCGCGAGCGCCCGCCCGATCAGGTCGGCCGGCCGCTTCCCGCACGAGTCGGCCGCCTTCGACCCAGCCGCCGGAGCCGTCTACCTCACCGAGGACAACTTCTCCTTCCCCTCGGGCTTCTACCGCTACCTGCCGCCCAAGCACCCGATGCGGGAGGGCCGGCTGCTCGACGGCGGCCGGCTGCAGATGCTCGCCGTCGCCGGCGCCGAGCGCGCCGACCTGTCGCGCGGGCAGCGGGCGGGGGCCTCCTACGCCACGCGCTGGGTGGACATCGACGAGCCCGACCCCCGCTTCATCGGCAGACCGCCGTACGAGGAGGCCGTCCAGGCGGTGGGCCGGCAGGGGCGCGCGGGCGGCGCGGCGATCTTCGCCAGGCTGGAGGGCGCGGTCTTCCACCAGGGCGTGGTGTACTTCGTCTCCACCCAGGGCGGGGCCACCGCGCCGGGCGACCGGCCGCCGCCCGGGTTCGGCGACGGGCGGGGCCAGGTGTGGGCGTACGAGACGTGGAGCGGGCGGCTGCGGCTCGTCTACGAGTCGCCGCGCTCGTCGGCGCTCGACCTGCCCGACAACGTGACCGTCAGCCGGCGCGGCACGCTGGTGCTCTGCGAGGACGGCGACGGCGACAACTTCCTGCGCGGCCTCACCAGGACGGGCGAGATCTTCGACTTCTGCCGCCTCCAGCCGATCCCGGGCGATCCGGGCGCCGAGTTCGCCGGCTCGACGTTCGGGCCGGGCGGCCAGACGCTCTACGTCAACGTCCAGGCCGTCCAGGGGCGGTCGTTCGCCATCTGGGGGCCGTGGGAGCGCGGCCTGTTCTGAGTAGCCTGGGACGATGATCCTGGGTATCGGAGTGGACATCGTCGACATCGCCCGCTTCGAGGCGGCTCTCGAACGTACGCCGCAGCTGCGCGAGCGGCTGTTCACCGACCTCGAACGGCCGCTGCCGGCGCACTCGCTGGCCGCCAGGTTCGCCGCCAAGGAGGCCGTGGCCAAGGCGCTCGGCGCGCCCAGGGGGCTCGGGCACCTGGAGGCCGAGGTGCGCTGCGACGAGCTGGGCAAGCCCGAGCTGCACGTGTCGGGCAAGGTCGCCGAGGTGGCCTACGGCCTCGGGGTCAAGCGCTGGCACCTGTCCCTCAGCCATGACGGGGGCGTCGCCGTGGCCTATGTGATCGCGGAGGGATAGTTTCGGATCATGCGCGCCAGGGAGTGCCGTCGCGTGGAGCGGCACGGGAGCGAAGCGACCGGAGCGGGGGAAGGCGGCGGCAGATGGCGACCGAGCAGCCGAACGGAGTGAGGCCATGAAGACCGCCTACACCGCCGACCAGATCCGGGACGCCGAGCGCACGCTGATGGCGCGCCTGCCCGAGGGCACCCTCATGCAGCGGGCCGCCCACGGTCTCGCCGCCGCCTGCGCCGACCTGCTGGGCCGGGTGTACGGCGCCCGCGTCGTGCTGCTGGTCGGCAGCGGCGACAACGGCGGCGACGCCCTCTACGCCGGCGAGCGCCTGGCCCGCCGGGGAGCCCGGGTCGAGGCGGTCCTGGCCGGCGCCAAGACGCACGAGGGCGGCCTGCGCGCCTTCCTCGACGCCGGAGGCCGCGTGGCCGGCCCGTCAGCGGCCCAGGACGTCCAGGACGCCGACCTGATCGTGGACGGGCTGGTGGGCATCGGGGCCGCGGGCGCGCTGCGCGAGCCGTACGCCCGGCTGGCCGAGGAGGCGAACGCGGCCCACGGCACGATCGTCGCGGTCGACGTGCCGAGCGGCGTCGAGGCGAGCACCGGGCGGGTCGCGGGCGCGGCGGTGCGGGCGCGGGTGACGGTGACGATGGGGGCGTACAAGACGGGGCTGCTGGTCGATCCGGGCGCCGCGCACACGGGCCGGATCGAGCTGGTCGACATCGGGCTCGGCCCCTTCCTGCCCGACCCCGACGTCGCGGCGCTGACCCGCGCGGACGTGGAGGACCTGCTGCCCAGACCCGGCAACGAGTCCGACAAATACCGCAGGGGCGTGCTCGGGGTGGCCGCGGGCAGCGACCTGTACACCGGCGCGGCCGTGCTGGCCGTGGGCGGCGCGCTGCGGGCGGGCGCGGGCCTGGTCCGCTACGCGGGCACGCACGAGCCGGTCCAGCAGGTGCGCGCCCACTGGCCGGAAGCGGTGATCACGCCGCTCGACCGGCCGTCCGTCGAGGACGTGGGCCGCGTCCAGGCGTGGCTGCTCGGCCCGGGGCTCGGCACCGGCGACTGGGCGCACGAGCTGGCCGCCCGCGTGCTGGCCTCGGACGTCCCGGTGCTGATCGACGCCGACGGGCTCACGCTGGTGGCCCGCGACCGGTCGTTGCTGCGCAGGCGGGCGCCCGTGCTGATCACGCCGCACGCGGGCGAGCTGTCGCGGCTGATCGGCGTGAGCCGCGACGGCATCGAGGCCGCCCGGCTGGAGCACGCCCGCCGGGCCGCGGCCGAGCTGGGCGTGACCGTGCTGCTCAAGGGCTCGACCACGGTGGTGGCCGAGGAGGCCAGGCCGGTCCGGGTCAACGAGACCGGCACGTCGTGGCTGGCCACCGGGGGCACCGGCGACGTGCTGTCGGGCGTGGCGGGCGCGCTGCTGGCCCAGGGGCTGTGCTGTTACGACGCGGCCTCGGTCGGCGCGTACGTGCACGGGCTGGCCGGCCGGCTGGCCGCCCGCGGCGCCCCGCTCACCGCGGCCGGCGTGGCGACGGCCGTCCCGGACGCCATCCGGTCCGTCCACGGCGACCCCCGTCTCTGAGGCCGTCCGGTCCGTCCACGGCGAACCTCGTCCCTGAGGCCGTCCGCTTCGTCCGCGGCGAACCCCGTCCCTGAGCGGTGCGAACCGCGCTCGACCACCCGTCTGAGCTGCCACACTGGAGGGATGTACTCCTCGATGGCCACCCCCGCCGAGGCGCGGGTCGATCTGTCCGCGATCCGGCACAACGTGGCCCTGCTCAAGGAGCGGGCGGGCGGCGCCGAGCTGATGGGGGCCGTCAAGGCCGACGCCTACGGCCACGGGCTGGTGCCCTCGGCCAGGGCCGTCCTTGAGGGCGGCGCGTCCAGGCTGGGCACGGCCTTCGTCGCCGAGGCGCTGGCGCTGCGCGAGGGCGGCGTCACCGCGCCCGTCCTGGCCTGGCTGATCACCCCGGGCGAGCCCCTCGACCGGGCCGTGGCACAGGACATCGAGCTGTCGGCCGCCCACAAGGGGCTGCTCGACGAGATCGCGGCCGCCGCCCGCCGCGTGGGCCGTCCGGCCAAGCTGCACCTGGAGGCCGACACCGGCATGAGCAGGGGCGGCGCGCCGCCGGCCGCCTGGCCGGGCCTGCTGAGCAGGGCGCTCGCGCTGCGGGCGGAGGGCGTCGTCGAGATCGTCGGCCTGTGGTCCCACTTCGCCTGCGCCGACCTGCCCGGCCATCCCTCGGTCGAGCAGCAGCTGGAGGCGTTCGAGAGCGCGCTGAAGCAGGCCGAGCAGGCGGGCGCCGCCGGGTCGTCGGTGATCAGGCACCTGGCCAACTCGGCCGCCGTCCTGACCCTGCCCGCCGCCCGCTTCGACCTGGTCAGGCCGGGCATCGCCATGTACGGCCTGAGCCCCGTCCCCGAGCTGGGCGACTTCGGGCTGCGTCCGGCCATGACGCTGACGGCCAGGATCGCGCTCGTCAAGCGGGTCCCTGAGGAGTCGGGCGTCTCCTACGGCCACCTCTACGTCACCGACCACGAGACCACCCTCGGCCTCGTGCCGCTCGGCTACGCCGACGGCATACTCCGGCACGCGTCGGGAAGAGCCGAGGTGCTGGCGGGCGGGCGCCGCCGGAAAGTGGCGGGCCGGGTGTGCATGGACCAGTTCGTGATCGACGTCGGCGACGACCCCTTGTCGCCGGGCGACGAGGTGGTGCTGTTCGGTCCCGGCGACGGGGGCGAGCCGACCGCCCAGGAATGGGCGGATACCCTCGGCACGATCACGCATGAGATCGTGACCAGGATCGGTTCCCGGGTGCCACGGGTCCACCAGCATGTGACGGCGGGCACTCCGGAGCGGCCATGAGCGGAGAAGGATCGGGGACATGACGACGACAACACGGCGGCGCAGGGTCGGAATCGCCGGCGCGATCGTCGGAGCGGCGTCGGCCGGTGTCGCGGCGGCGGCTCTGGCCAAGCGCTACGCGGTCGGCCGGATCAGGCTGCGGCACGACGAGGAGGCCAGCGAGCCGTTCGGCGAGCTGCGCGGCAGGGAGCGCACGCTCGTCACCTCCGACGGGGTGGCGCTCCACGTCGAGATCGACGGCCCCGAGGACGCGCCGCTGACGATCGTGATGTGCCACGGCTACTGCCTCAACCTCGAATCGTGGCACTACCAGCGCAAGGAGCTGCGCGAGAACCACCGCGTGGTGCTGTGGGACATCCGCTCCCACGGCCGCTCGCAGCGCGGCACGGCCGACGACAGCACGATCGACCGGCTGGGCCAGGACCTCGCCGAGGTCATCGAGGAGTTCGTGCCCGGCCCGTGCGTGGTGGTCGGCCACTCGATGGGCGGCATGACGATCATGGCGCTCGCCGACAGCCGTCCTGAGCTGTTCGGCGACAAGATCCGGGCGGTCGCCCTCATCGCGACCTCGGCGGGCAAGCTGGCCGAGCTGACGCTGGGGCTGCCGGCGATGGTGTCCAAGGCCGTGCACAAGGTGGCGCCGTCCACGGTGTCGCTGCTGGGCAGGAAGGGCGCGCTGGTCGACAGGACCCGGCACGCGGGCAGCGACATCGCGTTCCTGATCACCCGCTACATGGGCTTCGGCGACTCCGCGAACGTGAGCCCGACCGTGGTCGACTTCGCCGAGTCGATGATCAGGCAGACCCCCACCGAGGTGTTCGCCGCCTTCTACCCGGCCCTGATGAACCACGACAAGTTGTCCGCGCTGCACGTCCTCGACCCGGTCCCGACCGCCATCGTCTACGGCGAGCGCGACTGGCTGACCCCGCCCGACCACAGCAGGGCCATCGCGGCGGCGCTGCCCAAGGCGCAGGTCACCGAGATCCCCGACACCTCCCACCTGATCCAGCTGGAGCGCCCGGGGATCGTCAACGACGCGCTGCGCGACCTGATCAAGCGAGTGGAGTTGTAGTGCGACTGGCGACAGCGGAGGACATGCGGGCCTACGGCGCCCGCCTGGCGGCCCACCTGCGGCCCGGCGACCTGATCGTGCTGTCCGGCCCGCTCGGCGCGGGCAAGA
Source organism: Nonomuraea sp. NPDC001636 (assembly GCF_040298265.1). Taxonomy (NCBI): domain Bacteria; kingdom Bacillati; phylum Actinomycetota; class Actinomycetes; order Streptosporangiales; family Streptosporangiaceae; genus Nonomuraea; species Nonomuraea sp. NPDC001636. The sequence goes on along the minus strand of NZ_JBEOZT010000029.1, from coordinate 103,336 downwards.
CCACGCTCGTCCAGGGCATCGCCGAAGGTCTCAAGGTACGCGGGCCGATCACCTCGCCCACCTTCGTGATCGCCAGGGTGCACCCGTCGCTGCGGCAGGGCCCGCCGCTGGTGCACGCCGACGCCTACCGGCTCGGCGGCGACCTGGAGGTCGACGACCTCGACCTCGACGCCTCGCTGGAGGAGTCGGTCACCGTGGTCGAGTGGGGCGAGGGCCTGGTCGAGGGGCTGGCCGAAGACCGGCTGGAGATCCACATCGACCGCGAGACCGGCGACGACGCCCGCCTGGTGACCCTGCGCGGGGTGGGCGACCGGTGGGCCGACACGCCGTCTGATCCGGCCTAAGGCTAAAACCTCCGTCAATTTCCGGCAAAGCTGTCACCCTTGACGTACCTGACCGAAGACATAAATCATGATCGTTGGTCAGGGATTTGCCCAGAATTTCTGGGTATCAGGAGGGGCGACATCCACATTTTTGGTGGATGCTGGGTGCAAGACGGCAAAGTGGGGTGCGGCGGTGCTCAGGGTCAGGCGAGTCGCGTACGCGGGTGCCATCATGGTGGTCGGGCTGACCGGGTGTGCGGCCTCGGCCGAGACCACACCGACAGGCACACCGACGGCCACAGCCACGACGTCCACCACCGCCACCACGACGACCACGGCCACGACCACCGCGACCGCCCCGCCGCCCACCAAGAGGCCGAGCATCGCGGTCCAGGTCAACCCCGACCGGGTCATCGCGGGGGAGACGTCCAAGGTGTGGATCCTGGCCAACTGCCCGCTGCCGTCCGGCGGACCGGCCCACACCGGCACCGCGACCTCGCGGGCGTTCCTCAACGGCGTCCCGCTCAACCCCGTGCCGGCCGGGTCGGCCACGCCGACCGCGACCAGCAGCCCGGCGAACGGCTCGCCCTGGGTGCGGGGCGAGGCGACGGTCTCCGGCACGGTCAAGCGCGGCTCGTACACCGTCGACGTCAAGTGCGACGGCACCAATGACGTCGGCAAGGCCACGCTCAAGGTGACCAGGGCCGAGGCCGACCCGACCGGCGTGCCCACCAAGGCGCCCAAGGCGGGCGGCGGCGGCACCTTCGGCCGTGACGTCGACGACGAGTCCTCGATCCCGCTGGGCCCGGCCGGCGCGCTGGTGGCCCTGGTCCTCGTCGGCGGTGCGGTCGTGATGGTCAAGCGGCGCAGCCGGGCTTGATCGATGGCACGTCCAGGACGGGTGGTGCTCGCGGGCGCCGTCACGGGCCTGCTGCTGGTCGCCTTCGGCAAGAGCATGCAGAACTCCTCCACCCCGGCGGCGAGCGTGGTGCCCAAGAGCATCGACATCCCGTCGCTCGACCTTGAGGCCCCGCTGATGAAGCTCGGGCTGAGCAAGGACGGCGAGGTCGAGCTGCCGCCGTACGAGAAGCCGAAGATGGCCGGCTGGTACAGCGGCAGCGCGGTGCCCGGCGAGAAGGGCGCCTCGGTGATCATCGGCCACGTCGACACCAAGACCGCTCCCGCCGTGTTCTACAAGCTCAGACAGTTGCGCAAGGGCGAGACGGTCAAGGTGGAACGCAGCGACGGCAAGGTCGTCAGCTTCAAGGTGGACGCCATCGAGCAGGTCTCCAAGGACCACTTCCCCGCCCGGCGGGTGTACGTCGACGACGGGCTCAAACTCGTCACCTGCGGCGGCAAGTTCGACTACGCCAGAGGCGAATATGTCGACAACATCATCGTCTACGCGTCCCGCGCCTGATCATGGAACGATGAGCACTGACCACAACCCGCCGGCGTCCGGCGCCCGCGTGCCCTGGGCGGAGGTCCACCCGCTGGTGCGCGAGGCGGTCGAGGGCTTCCTCGGCGGCCGTGTCGTGGAGGCCGTCACCCAGGAGGGCGGCTTCTCCCCGGCGGCCGCGGTACGCCTGCGGACCGACGGCGGCCGGCGCGCGTTCGTCAAGGCCGTCGGCCCCGAGCCCAACCCCGACAGCGTGCGCATCTACCGCTCCGAGCTCAGGAACGCCGCCGCGCTCCCCGAGTCGGTCCCCGCGCCGAAGCTGCTGACGGCGTTCGAGCTGGCGGGCTGGGTCGCCCTGGTCTTCGAGGACGTCGAGGCCGCGCACCCCGCGATGCCGTGGCGGCGCGACGAGCTCGACCGGGTGTTCACCGCCCTGAAGGAGATGTCCGCCGCGCTCACCCCGTCGCCGATCGAGGCGCGCACGATCGGCGAGGTCATGGGCGACTCCTTCCAGGGGTGGCGCCGACTGCTCGGCGAGGACACCGCCGGGCTCGACCCGTGGGCGCTGCGCCACCTGCCCGAGCTGGCCGAGCTGGAGTCCGGCTGGGAGACGGCGGCGGCCGGCGACACCCTCGTCCACGCCGACCTGCGGGCCGACAACCTCCTGCTCACGCCCGGCCGCGTCTACGTGGTCGACTGGCCGTGGGCCTGCCTGGCCGCGCCCTGGTACGACCAGGTGGCCATGCTGCCGTCGGTCGGCATGCAGGGCGGTCCCGCGCCCCACGAGCTGTTCGACGATCCCGACCCGGCGGTCACCGCGGTCGTCGCGGCCCAGACCGGCTATTTCGTCCGGAACGGCAGGCTGCCCGATCCGCCCGGCCTGCCCACGCTCAGGGCGTTCCAGCGGGCGCAGGGAGTGGTCGCGCTGGAGTGGCTGAAACGGCGTACCGGCTGGGTGTGACCCGTCCGGCGGGTAGGCTAAACAGTCGTGCTGGTCCTGGCCTTTGATACCGCGACGCCCGCCGTCACCGCCGCCCTCCACGACGGTGAGCGGGTGCTCGCCGAGTCCACGACGATCGACGCCCGCCGCCACGGCGAGCTGCTCGTCCCCACCATCGAACGCGTGCTGACCGAGTCGGGCGCCGCCCTGCGCGACGTGACGGCCGTCGTCGCGGGCAGCGGCCCCGGGCCCTACACGGGCCTGCGCGTCGGGCTGATGACCGCCCAGGGGCTCGCGACGACGCTCGCCGTGCCCGCGTACGGCATCTGCACCCTCGACGCGGTCGCCTACGGCAGCGGGCTCGGCGAGCCGTTCCTGGTCGCCACCGACGCCCGGCGCAAGGAGGTGTTCTGGGCGCGCTACCAGGACATGCGCACCCGTGCCGACGGCCCGTTCGTCGACCGGCCGGCCGACGTGCCCGTCGAGGGCCTGCCGGTCGTGGGCGCCGGCGCCGGGCTCTACCCCGACGTCCTGGGCCGCCACGACGCCCCGCCCTACCCCTACGCGGGCGCGCTGGCCGCGCTGGCCGCCGAGCGGCTGGCCGCGGGCGTCCCGCTCGACCCGCCGCGGCCCATCTACCTGCGCAGGCCCGACGCCGTGGTGCCGGGCGCGCCCAAGAGGGTGACGGCGTGAGACTGCGCCCGATGACCGGGGCCGACCTGCCCGCGGTCATGGCGATCGAGCGGGCCACGTTCCCGCTCGACGCGTGGAGCGAGGGCATGATGCGCGGCGAGCTGGCCGACATGCCGCGGTCGCGCCACTACGTGGTAGCCCTGGCCGACGACGAGATCGTCGGCTACAGCGGCATCGCGGTCGCGGCCGACCAGGCCGACGTGCAGACCATCGCCGTGCTGGAGAAGCACCAGGGCACCGGCATCGGCAGCGCGATGCTGACCGAGCTGCTGGCCGAGGCGCGGCGCAGGGGCGCGCGCGAGATCTTCCTGGAGGTACGCGCCGACAACCCGCGCGCCCAGGCGGTCTACCGGCATTTCGAGTTCGAGGAGATCGGCATCCGCCGCCGCTACTACGACGACGGCACCGACGCGATCATGATGAGAAGGAAGCTGGATGGCTGACGCACCCCTGGTCCTGGGCATCGAGACGTCGTGCGACGAGACCGGCATCGGCATCGTCAGAGGCCACACTCTCCTCGCCAACACCATCGCCTCCAGCATGGACGAGCACGCCCGATACGGCGGCGTGGTGCCCGAGGTCGCCTCCCGCGCCCACCTGGAGGCCATGACGCCCACGGTCGAGGCGGCGCTGGCCGAGGCCGGGCTCAAGTTCTCCGACATCGACGCCATCGCCGTCACCGCCGGGCCCGGCCTGGCCGGGGCGCTGCTGGTGGGCGTGGCCGCCGCCAAGTCGTACGCGCTGGGCCTCGGCGTGCCGCTCTACGGCGTCAACCACCTGGCCGCCCACGTGGCCGTCGACCAGCTCGAACACGGGCCGCTGCCCAAGCCGTGCATCGCCATGCTGGTCTCCGGCGGCCACTCCTCGCTGCTGCTGGTGCCCGACGTGGCCGAAGACGTCATCTCGCTCGGCTCGACCGTCGACGACGCGGCCGGCGAGGCGTTCGACAAGGTGGCCCGGGTGCTCGGGCTGCCCTTCCCCGGCGGCCCGCACATCGACCGGGCCGCCCGCGAGGGCTCCGGCACGGCCGTCACCTTCCCCCGGGGCAAGATCGACGACGGCACGCTCGACTTCTCCTTCTCCGGGCTCAAGACCGCCGTCGCCCGCTGGGTCGAGGCGCGCGAGGCGTCCGGGCAGTCGATCCACGTGCCCGACGTGGCCGCGTCCTTCCAGGAGGCCGTGGTCGACGTGCTGACCCGCAAGGCGTTGCAGGCGTGCAAGAAGTACGACGTGCACGACCTGCTGATCGGCGGCGGCGTGGCGGCCAACTCGCGGCTGCGGGCGCTGGCCCAGGAGCGCTGCGACGCGGCGGGCGTGCGGCTGCGGGTGCCCCGGCCGGGATTGTGCACCGACAACGGGGCCATGGTCGCCGCCCTGGGGTCCGACCTGGTGGCGGCGGGGGTCACCCCCTCGACCCTGGAGATCCCGGCGGACTCGTCGCTGCCGATCACGACGGTCCACGTCTGAGCCCTGGCGGGGCCGGAGGCCGGCGGTGAGGCGCGGGACGTGCCCCACCGCCGGGCGGGTCAGTCTTTGGTCCTGGTGGGCCGGAGCAGGGCCTCGGCCAGCGCCAGCATGGTCTCCTCCAGCGCGGCCAGCCGCTTGGTGAGGTCGTCGGTGGCCGGCTGCACGATGCCGCTGACCGTCTCGCTCAGCTCGTCGCGGTCGGGCCGGGAGCGCACCAGCTCGGTCAGCGCGTCGGCGGCGGCCGACAGGCGGTCGGCCTGCGCGCCGGCCTGCGACTCGATGAGCTCGCCGACCCGCTCGGGGATGGCCAGGGCGGCCGGGAGCTGGCTGACGTGCTGGTTCATGGCCTCGATGCGGTCGTCGACCGACTCCAGGTGCTCGCCGGCCTGATCGGCGCGCGCGGCCAGGCCGTTGAGGTGGGTGTCGAGGCCGTTGAAGCGGCTGTCGAGCCCGCTGAACTGGCCGTCGAGGGTGTCGAACCGGGTGATCAGGTGCTCCTCCGCCTCGACCAGCCGCTCGTCGATCGACTCCATCTGGTTGTCGAGCTTGTTGAAGCGGCCCTCGCTGCGCACGGCGGTCTCGGCCAGGCGCTGGTCGGTGGCCGAGGCGCGGTCGTCGAGCGCGCTCAGGCGGCCGTCGAGGGCGTCGAAGCGGTCGTCGTGGCGGACGAGGTGGCCGTCGATGGCGCCCATGCGCTTGCCGAGGCCGCCGAGCTGGCCGTCGACCGAGGTGAGGCGCTTGTCGACGCCGCTGATGCGGCCGTCGACGCCGTCGAGCCTGGTGTCGATGTCGGCCAGGCACTCGTCGGCCGACTCCAGCCGGCCGTCGAACCCGGTGAGCCGGGTGTCGAGCCCCATGAGCCGGCCCTCGACCCGGTCGAGCCGGGAGTCGACGCCGTCGAGCCGCCCGCTGAGCCGCAGCTCGCTCTCCCCGAGCTGGACGGCGAGGTGCTGGTCGGCCTCGTCGAGGCGGGCGGTGAGCCGCTGCTCGACGTCGGCCAGCCGGACCGTGAGCCGCTGGTCGCCCTCGTCGAGCTTGGCGGCCAGGCGCTCGTCGGCGCGGTCGAGCCGCTCGTTCAGGCGCTGGGTCAGCCGTTCGTCGGTCTCGTCGAGGCGGCCGGCCAGGCGTTTGTCGGCCTCGTCGAGGCGGGCGGCGATGTGCAGGTCGGTGTCGTCGAGGCGGCCGGTCAGGCGCTGCTCGGCAGCGTCGATCTTGACGGCGACCTGCTGCGACGTGGCCGCGACGCTCTCGGCCAGCTCGCCGACCACGCTCTCGACCCGCTCGGCGCGGCCCGACAGGTCGGCCACCGACTTGTCGAGCCGGGTGAAACGGCTGGCCGCGGCCTCCATGCTGGAGTTGAGCTGCGTCAGCTTGGCGGCGAAGCCGGACATGTTCTGGGTGATGCCGTCGGTGGTGTCGAGCACCGACTGCAGGCGTTTGAGCGCCTCGTCGACGGCCTCGCCCACGGTGCCCAGGTCCGCCCACAGGCTCGGCAGCTCGGCCACCGGCGCGACCCGGGCGTCGACGTGGCCGATCTTCTCCCCGACGGCGTCGACGTGGTCGCGCACGGCCTCGACGTGCTGGGCCAGGCCCTCCGCCCACATCGGCGGCTTGGCGGTGATGTCGTCGAGCCGCCCGCTCACCGCCTCAAGGGTGCCGCTCAGGCCGCCGAGCTCGCGTTCGCGCACCTCGCGCAGCAGCCACTCCATGCCTTCAAGACGCTGGCGGATCTCGTCGAGCACGGCTCCCTGGGTGCGCTGCTCGTAGACATGGTCCTGGGCGGCGCGCGCGAGGAGGTCTCGCATCCTCTCGGAGATGGCGGACTGGCCGCCTGCCTGAAGAAGGGTGGTGTGGTTGGAATGGTCCACCGAAAGGCTCCTTCGCTCGCCGACGGTCTGCCGCGCAGCGGTGGGATAGGTCCGGTTTGCAGATGTAAGGGCGAGTACGCGGGTTACCGCATAAGGGGGAGAACTCCCGCCCGTCCACCTTAGCCTTTCGATCAAGGTCAGGCGGCGTCGAAGTGAAAGATCGTATTTAGCGGAAGAATGACCGCTTTGGAGTGTTCAGGCAGGTGGGAGGGGGTTGCAGATGATAACTGAAGGCTTATCGAGAATGCGGGTCAGGATAATGACGACCGAGTTCTCGCCGGAAAGACGGAGATCGGCGCGCAGGCGTTCGATGTCGATCGCCGACGCGCGTTTCTTGATGGTGACATTTCCGATCCGGCGTTCGCGGAGAGCCGCGCGGAGTTTCTTCAGCGAGAACGGCATGACCTCGTCCACCTCGTACCCGGAGGCCCAGGGGGTGTGGCCGGGCTCGTCGGCGGTGATGTAGGCGATCATGGGGTCGGGCAGGCGTCCGCCGATCAGCTCGGCCACCTCGCCCACGAGGTGGGCCCGGATCGCGGCGCCGTCGGGCTCGTAGACGTAGCGGCCCATCGGGCCGACCGGGGCCTGGACCCCGGTGGCGGTCAGCGTGTGCCCGCCGGGCAGCAGGGTGGCGCGCCGGGCGAGGCCGACCTGGGAGCCGGTCCAGAGGGTGGCCTCCTTGACCTCGCCCTTGTAGGAGACCCATTCGGCCTCCGCGCCCTCGGGGATGAACTCGTACGGGATGCCGGGGGCGACCTTGAGGCAGGCCCGCGGCGCCCGTGCGACCAGGTCGAGCACGACCGGCCAGGGCGGCGAGTAGGCCATGGGGTCGAACGTCCGGCCCTTGCCGCTGCGCCTGGCCGGGTCGGCGAACAGCGCGTCGTACTCCTCGGGCCGGACCCGCGCCGCGTCGCCCACGCGCACCCGCACCCGGCCGGCCAGCCCGAGCGCGTCGGCGTTGGCGCTCGCCACGGCGACGGTCAGCGGGTCGAGGTCGACGGCGTCGACCTCGCAGCCGGCGCGGGCGAGCGCGAGGAGATCGCCGCCCACTCCGCAGCAGGCGTCGATCACCCGCCCGGCGCCCATGCGCCGGGCGCGGTGGTCGGCGACCTCCCGGCGGGTGGACTGCTCCAGGCCGTGCGGGGTGAAGTACATGACCGCGGCGTCCGCGCCGAACTTCGCCGCGGCGCGCTCGCGCAGCGCCGCCTGCGTCAGCGCGGCGGAGGTGAGCGCCGCGTCGTAGGTGCGGCGCAGCTTGGTCGCCGCCGCGACCGGATCGGTCCCGGCCAGCTCCGCGGCCTCGGCGAGCGCCCGCTGCCCGCGCGGGGTCAGCAGCTCGCCGAAGGCGTCGAGATCCATGTACGCACTCCGCTCACAACTCGGGATCGCTCACAACCAGGGCCGCTCGCGATTCGGACCGCTCGTGATCCGGGGCCGCTCGCGGCTCGGGATCGCTCACAGGGAAGTGTCGCCCAGGGAGACCAGCAGGTTGCGCAGCAGCCCGGCCAGGGCCTCGCGCTCGCCCTCGGCCAGCCCGGCGAGCAGCCGCTCCTCGTTGGCGGCGTGCAGGACGAGCATCTCGTCGGCGACCCTCCTGCCCTCGTCGGTGAGGGCGACCAGCGTCATGCGCCGGTTGTGCGGCGCCGGCCAGCGGTGGACCAGGCCGCGCCGGACCAGGTGGTCCATCCGGTTGGTGAGCGCGCCGGGGCTGACCATGGCCGAGCTGGACAGGTCCTTCATGCACATGGTGGCGTCGGCGCCGCTGCGCAGCAGCGTGGCCAGCATGTCGAACTCCCACGCCTCCAGCCCATGCTCGGCCAGGAAGTCCTTCACGCCGCGCTCCAGCAGGCGCGAGGCGCGCGAGATCCGGCCGATCACGCCCATCGGGGACACGTCGACGTCGGGCCGTGTCCGCGCCCACTGTCCGAGAATCACGTCCACCGCGTCATCCACGGGGCTCACCCTACCAAAGCTTCGACGTTGAAATGTTCGGCGTCGTGCGGTACCGTCCACGACGTCGAAATGTTCAACGTAGAAACTTTCGAGGTAGGTTCATCATGAAGGTGCTGGTGCTGGGCGCGACGGGGTACATCGGCGGCGCGGTGGTCGAGCGGCTGGCCGAGCAGGGGCACGAGGTGGCCGTCCTGGTGCGGCCCGCCGCCGACGGGTCCCGGCGCGTGCCGGGCGTGGCGGACGAGCGTCACGGAGACCTGGCCGACGTCGCGGGGCTGGCCGCCGCGATCACCCCGGACATCGACGCCATCGTGGTCGCCGCCCAGCTCGGCGGCGACAAGGAGGCCGACCTGGCCGCGATCGGCGTGCTCGCCGCGTCGGGCCGGAAGGTCGTCTTCACCAGCGGCGTGTGGGTGCTGGGCGCCACCGCCGACGGGCACGAGGACAGCCCGGCCGACCCGATTCCGCTCGTGGCGTACCGGCACGAGATCGAGCAGCTGGTCATCGACGGCGGCGGCTCGGTGATCCGGCCCGGCGTCGTCCACGGGCGCGGCGGCGGCATCCCCGCCATGATGCGCGCGCAGGCCGCCGAGCGCGGCGCCGGGGTCTACGTCACCGATGGCGGCGAGCCGCACACCTGGACGTTCGTGCACGTCGACGACCTGGCCGAGCTCGTCGTGGCCGTCCTGGAGAAGGGCGGCGCCCGCGTCTACCACGGCATCAGCGAGGAGGCCGTGCCGGTCGCCGAGGTGGCCGAGGCGGCGGCCCGGTCCGCGGGCGTCAAGCCGCAGGCCGAGCCCTGGCCGCTGGCCGAGGCGGCCCAGGTGCTGGGGACGGGCTTCGCCGAGGCCCTGGCGCTCAGCCAGCGCATCAGCGCGACACGCACGCGCGCCGAACTCGGCTGGAACCCCTCCCGGCCCGGCGTCGTCGCCGATCTGACCGAGGGTTCCTACGTCTGATCGCTCTGAGCAGACGCGTTCGTGTTGACTGTCAAGGCCCTCTTGCATATGTTTCCTGTTGGCACTCTCACCTTGAGAGTGCCAACGTGCGACGAGGCAGGTCTGACACCCGCGACGGCAGGCCCCGCTGGTCGCCTCTTCTAGATCATTCAAATCTGAAGGGGAGGTCCGATCGTGACGACCGCCACCAAGGTTCCCGTTAAGCCGCTCGGCGACCGCATTGTGGTTCAGCCGCTTGAGGCAGAGCAGACCACCGCTTCCGGTCTGGTCATCCCGGACACCGCCAAGGAGAAGCCGCAGGAGGGCAGGGTCCTCGCGGTGGGCCCCGGCAACTGGGATGAGGACGGCGACAAGCGTATTCCGCTCGACGTCTCCGAGGGCGACGTCGTCCTCTACAGCAAGTACGGCGGCACCGAGGTCAAGTACGGCGGCGAGGAGTACCTCGTGCTCTCCGCCCGCGACGTTCTCGCGATCATCGAGAAGTAAGCCGGTTGTGTCGAGCCCCGGGCGCTCTTGAGGGCCCGGGGCTTTCGACGCCAGGAGAGGACTTTCAGCATGGCGAAGATCCTGCAGTTCGACGAGGACGCCCGTCGCGCGCTTGAGCGCGGTGTCAACGCCCTCGCGGACGCCGTGAAGGTAACCCTCGGCCCGCGTGGCCGCAACGTCGTCATCGACAAGAAGTTCGGTGCGCCGACGATCACGAACGACGGTGTGACCATCGCTCGTGAGATCGAGCTGGAGGAGCGCTACGAGAACCTCGGCGCCCAGCTCGCCAAGGAAGTTGCCACCAAGACCAACGACATCGCGGGCGACGGCACCACCACCGCCACCGTGCTGGCCCAGGCCATGGTCCGCGAGGGCCTGCGCAACGTGGCCGCCGGCGCCTCGCCGCTGTCGCTCAAGCGTGGCATCGACAAGGCCGCCAAGGAGATCAGCGACCGGCTGCTGGCCAGCGCGCGCGAGGTGGGCGACAAGAAGGAGATCGCCAACGTCGCCACCATCTCCGCCCAGGACGCCAAGATCGGCGAGCTGATCGCCGAGGCGTTCGACAAGGTGGGCAAGGACGGTGTCCTCACCGTCGAAGAGTCCAACGCCATGGGCATGGAGCTCGAGTTCACCGAGGGCATGCAGTTCGACAAGGGTTACCTGTCGGCCTACATGGTGACCGACCCCGAGCGCATGGAGTCCGTCCTGGAGGACGCGTACATCCTGCTCACCCAGGGCAAGATCTCCTCCATCGCCGACTTCCTGCCGCTGCTGGAGAAGGTCGCCCAGACCAAGAAGCCGCTGCTCGTGGTCGCCGAGGACGTCGAGGGCGAGGCCCTGGCCGTCCTGGTCACCAACAAGATCCGCGGCACCTTCACCTCCGTGGCCGTCAAGGCCCCGGGCTTCGGCGACCGCCGCAAGGCGATGCTCCAGGACATGGCGATCCTCACCGGCGGCCAGGTCGTCAGCGAAGAGGTCGGCCTCAAGCTGGAGCACGTCGGCCTCGAGGTGCTCGGCACGGCCCGCCGCGTCGTCGTCACCAAGGACGCCACGACCATCGTCGACGGCGCCGGTGACCAGCAGGCGATCGAGGACCGCGTCAAGGAGATCAAGATTGCCATCGAGCAGTCCGACTCCGACTGGGACCGCGAGAAGCTGCAGGAGCGTCTGGCCAAGCTCGCCGGCGGTGTGTGCGTGCTGCGCGTCGGCGCCGCCACCGAGGTGGAGCTGAAGGAGAAGAAGCACCGTCTTGAGGACGCGATCTCCGCGACCCGCGCCGCGATCGAGGAGGGCATCGTCTCCGGCGGTGGCTCGGCCCTCATCCACGTGGGCAAGGAGCTCGACGACCTCGGCCTGACCGGCGACGAGGCCACCGGTGTCGGCGTCGTGCGCCGCGCGCTGGTCGAGCCGGCCCGCTGGATCGCCGAGAACGCCGGCCTGGAGGGCTACGTGGTGACCCACAAGGTCGCCGAGCTGCCCGCCGGCCAGGGCCTCAACGCCGCCACCGGCGAGTACGTCGACCTGATCGCCCAGGGTGTCATCGACCCCGTCAAGGTGACCCGGTCCGCGGTGCAGAACGCGGCTTCGATCGCGGGCATGCTCCTGACGACCGAGGCGCTCGTGGTGGACAAGCCCGAGGAGGAGGCTCCGGCCGCCGGCCAGGGCCACGGCCACGGTCACGGCCACTGACCCGCCTGTTTCCCCCGCGCCCGCACGGCCCGCCCGGTTCCCTCCGGCGCGGGCCGTCGGCTTTTCACGGCCCGCCTGGTTCCCTCCGGTGCGGGCCGTTGGCTTCCCACGGCCCGTCCCCGGTCTCGCCGGTGCGGGCCGTCGGCTTTCACGGTCCGTTCCCGGCCTGGTGGGTTCGACGGGGTGTTTGCAACACCTGATCAGTTACTGGTCGCAGCCGGCCCAGTCGGTGTCTTCGGACGCCGGGCGTTCTTCGGGCAGGCCGGACGAGCCCGCTCGAAGGATGTCCGAACACGGGCGCTTTCGGCGATCTTCATGGCATCCTTTCCAGACATGCCACCTACTCCGCCGACGTCGGTCGAGCTGTCCACGGCGAAGTTCGTCCTCCGGCCGCCAAGTACGGCGGAGGCTCCGGAGGTCCTGCGCCTTGCCAGGGACCCGGACGTGCGTCTCTGGAATCCCCGCTGCCGCATCGAGGACGAGGCCGCAGCCGTCGCGGACTGCCTCAAGGGCGCCGACTGGTCAGACGGGACGCACGCCACGTTCTCGATCCTCGACGCCGAGTCCGGGCGCTACGTCGGCACCATCGCGCTGCATGGGCTTGACCTGGAGAACGCGCAGGCCCGGATCGGATACCGGATCGCGCCTTGGGCGCGCGGCCGCGGCGCCGCCACCGCATCCGTCCAGGCGGTCACGACATGGGCGACAACCACGCTGCAGCTGGAACGGATCGTCCTCACCCATGCCGTCGAGAATCACGCCTCGTGCCGGGTGGCGCAGAAGTCGGGGTTCGTGCTCGAAGGCGTGATGCGGTCAGCGAAGAGGTTCGGTGACGGCCGGCTGCACGATGAACACCTGCATGCTGTCCTGGCCGCAGATCTGGCCTCTTGAACATCCCTCCCACGCCCGGCTACCAGGTCGGTGTGCCAGGGGTTCGGTGAGGTGCTTCGCCGGGGCGTCCCAGTCGAGCGTCCTGCGCGCTCTGGCGTTCGGCTCGGAGGCGGGAGCGTCGAACTGGTCGCGCGAGTGCGTACTGACAAGTCGGTGCCGTCGGGACTGACGTTGGGGCCGCGTTGCCGCTGGCTGGCCGGATCGCAAAGTGGACGGGGTGTGTCGGCGGCGACCGTGAGCTCGTGGTGGCGGCCCATCTCGCTGCCCTGATCCCAGGTTCGCCGCCCCTCGGTGGGGGAGTCGGCCTTCCGGGGGCGGGCCCGGGGCGGGCGGGGGGCTGGTGGGTTTCTCGGGGCGGGAAATGTGGCTGGGGCTTCTGGGGTGGAAGGGGGTGGGGGCGGGGAAAAATGGGGGAAGAGGTGGATTATTGGAGTAAACCGGCAGTGCCGGTTAAGCGTCGGGGTCTGGCAATTCTCGTACATTTCGGCTTATGACGTGAAACATTATGTCAGCACATCAGCCTTAGTGTGGTCGGCTGATTACTGCTAGTTATCGTCGCTTCAATGTGACCAATCCGTAGCCGTTCGCCAGGGGGACAGGCCCGATCAGTGCGGGCATCATGCCTATCGTGAGCGAGGGAAGCGTCGCCGACGCCAAAATTGGGGTAAGGCTCGCGTCGAGACTTCCGGCACGGACGGATGACTCCGACCTTAGGGAACTGACGAGCCTCGCCGTGCAGGGAGATCGCAGTGCGATCGAATCCCTGCTCGGGGAGTTGCGTCCCATGGTGGTGCGGTATTGCCGCGCCAGGCTGGGCAGGGTTTCAGGGCAATATCACATTGCCGATGACGTAGCCCAGGAGGTGTGCATCGCGGTGTTGTCCGCGCTGCCGCGATACCGGGACATGGGGCGGCCCTTCGCGTCCTTCGTGTTCGGGATCGCCTCGCACAAGGTGGCCGACGCGCTGCGCAGTTCGGTGCGCTCGGCCGTGCCCACGCAGGATCTGCCCGACGGGCCCGACGACGGCCCGGGGCCCGAGGAGACGGTGGTCCGCTACATCGAGGTCGAGCACGCGCGCAGGCTGCTGGCCAGGCTGCCCGACAACCAGCGGGAGTTGCTGCTGCTGCGGGTGGTGTCGGGGCTGTCTGCCGAGGAGACCGGTAATGTACTCGGTATGTCACCAGGTGCGGTCCGCGTAGCCCAGCATCGGGCGCTGGCCAGGTTGCGGCAGATGGCCGAGCTGGAGTCGGCTTGACGCCGGAGGACGAGCTCCATGCGCTCCTGGCGGCCGACGACCTGCTCAAGACCGACGAACTGCTCGACGCGGTCGCGCGGGGCCGGGCGCGGGACTCGTCCGACCCTGCGGTGCGGTTGCTGGGCGCGCTACTGGACGATGTCTCGGAGGAAGTCGATCAGCGGCGCTCCTCCGTGTCGATGACGCCGTCGACATAGCCTCGGGCGTACTCCCAGCTGACGTAGTCGGCGGGGTCGGGGTGGAAGGCCGGCTCGTGCACCTGGGGCTGGCCTTTCTCGATCATCTGGCGAAGGTTGCCGCGCAGCAGCTCCCAGTCGAAGAAGTGCTGCTCGCCGCACTCGGGGCAGTCGAGCACGAGGCCCAGCACCCCCTGCGGTTCGAGCAGGGAGCGAAAGACCTCGACGTCTGCCAGGTCGGTGATGGCCTCGTCGCGCTCGGCCGCGGTGAGTGGCTCGGCGTCGTCGAGAGCGCCCATCGCCGAGGACGGGTCGTTCGGGTCGTCCGCGAACGGGTCGCGGGGGACGTCTTCCAGCACCTTCCCACCATATGACCGAAGCGGCCCCGGCGGAGAGTATTAGCTGAGCCATCCCCGTCTGGCGGCCTCCACGCCGGCGTGGAAGCGCGACTGCGCGCCCAGCTCGGCCATGGCGTCGGCGAACCTCGCCCGCACCGTACGGACCGAGACGCCGAGCTGCCGGGCGATGGAGTCGTCGCACACGCCCTGCGCGGCCAGGCGGAGCACCTGGACCATCCCGTCGCCCCTGCGTCCCCAGGGCAGCGGCACGGCCCGGCCCCAGAGCTCCTGGAACAGCGAGCGCAGCATGCCGACGACGATCGGCGTGCGCACCAGGTAGAAGTTGTAGGCGTGGTCGGGCAGGTTGCCGCCCCACAGCGCGGGCAGGCCGGCGACCTCGGGCCCGGCCGTCATGAACCAGCTCGGCACCCGGTCGAGCGTGCGCACCTTGCCGCCGGTGTCGAGGAGCCGGGTGAGCTGATCGCGTACGCCCGGCAGGCTCAGCGTGGAGACCGGAATGATCGCCTGAACGGTAAGAAGTTGCCGTTTTTGCGCATCAATCCATGGGTCCGCAAATTTACGAACAAAATCTGCCATTGTGCGCTCGTCCGGGATTGCGGTCAACAACTCCATGGGCGGCGATTGCACGGCTATGCCGACGACGCTCTCGTAGAGGACGTCCGCGCCGTTCACCATCTCCACCGGGAATGTCCCGCTCTGATAATCGCGGCCGGCGTCGTAGTCGTGGATCAGGCCGCGGATGGAGCCGAGCGCGGAGTCGATCCTGCGGCTCTCCTCGGCCAGCCGGTCGAGCCGCTCGGCGATGACCCGGCCGAGCGCCGCCGCCGGGTGCCTGGCCAGGTACTCGCCGGACTGCTCGTCGACCACCCCCAGCCTGACCAGGTCGTCGAGCTGGCGGCCGACCTTCTCGACGGGGCCGTCCATGGCCTGGGCGAGGTCGGTGCGCGTGGCCCTGTGCAGGCGTAGCAGCGCCGTGTAGAGGGCGGTCTGCGCCGGGTCGAGGCCCAGCGTCTCGAAGGGCTCTGCACCGCGGCTGGGCTGGTTACGCATTATGGGCGGCTCCGTCGGGGGGACACGGGCGTGCCGCGAGGATAACCCCGTATCGCCTGCGTGTCCGGGGCTTGCCGGGGAATCGTCGGCGGAACGTGCAACTTCGTGCAATTGCACGTTTTCACATTGCGTCGTGCCGTTGAGTGACGCAGGCTTTACCTAGCGTCGGCACCCTGAAGCGGGGCCTTGCGGCAGCCGCCATCAGGACGCGGAGGGGGGTTCGGTGGCGTGAACACGCCGCCAGGCCTGGGTGCCGGTGGCCGGGGGATGGGACGGATCACCGACCGTCCCATCCCCCTGCACTTTGCGCGTTCCGGACGGCGATGCCGGGCGCACGACGGGGCGTGGGGCCGTCGTGCGCCCGGCTTCGTTGCGTTTTGGAGGCAGGCCCTAGACTTAGGTCAATCAGCGCAGAGGTCAGGAGGGGGCCGAGGCATGTCCAAGTTCACCGAGATGGGTTTGACCTTCGACGACGTGCTGCTGGTGCCCGGCTACTCCGATCTCCAACCAGGTGAGGCCGACACCAGATCCCGTCTGTCACGGGACATCACGCTGTCCATCCCGCTCGTCTCCGCGGCCATGGACACCGTCACAGAGGCCCGCATGGCGGTCGCCATGGCGCGCCAGGGCGGCATCGGCATCCTCCACCGCAACCTGTCGGTCGAGGAGCAGGCCCAGCAGGTCGACCTGGTCAAGCGGTCCGAGGCCGGCATGGTGACCAACCCGGTGACCTGCAGCCCCGACGACACGCTGGCCGACGTCGAGCGGCTGTGCGCGACGTACCGGATCTCCGGCGTGCCGGTGACGGACGTGGCGGGCACGCTGGTCGGCATCGTGACCAACCGCGACATGCGCTTCGAGACCGACCAGAGCCGCCCGGTGCGCGAGGTCATGACCAAGATGCCGCTGGTCACCGCGCCGGTGGGGGTCTCGCGCGACGACGCGTTCGCGCTGCTGCGGCAGAACAAGATCGAGAAGCTGCCCCTCGTCGACCCCGACGGCAGGCTGCGCGGCCTGATCACGGTGAAGGACTTCACCAAGAGCGAGCAGTACCCGCTGTCCACCAAGGACGCCGACGGCCGCCTGCTGGTCGGCGCGGCCATCGGCGTCGGCGGCGACGCCGAGCAGCGGGCCAAGGCGCTGATCGAGGCCGGGGTCGACGTCGTCGTCGTCGACGTGGCCCACGGTCACTCCAAGGGCCTGGCCGACATGATCGCCAAGCTCAAGGCCAACAGCCAGGTCCAGGTCATCGGCGGCAACATCGCGACCAGGGCGGGCGCCCAGATGCTGGTCGACGCGGGCGCCGACGCGGTCAAGGTCGGCGTCGGCCCCGGCTCCATCTGCACCACCCGCGTGGTGGCCGGCGTGGGCGCGCCGCAGGTCACGGCCATCCACGAGGCGTCCAAGGCGTGCGCACCGGCCGGGGTGCCGGTGATCGGCGACGGCGGCCTCCAGTACTCCGGCGACATCGTCAAGGCCATCGCGGCCGGCGCCGACACGGTCATGCTGGGCTCGCTGCTCGCCGGCTGCGAGGAGTCGCCGGGCGAGCTGATCTTCATCAACGGCAAGCAGTTCAAGTCGTACCGGGGCATGGGGTCGCTGGGCGCGGTGCGCAACCGCGAGCGCGGCGGCACCTCCTTCAGCAAGGACCGCTACGCGCAGGCCGACGTCGGCGGCGACGACAAGTACATCCCCGAGGGCATCGAGGGGCAGGTGCCCTACCGCGGGCCGGTCGCGGCCGTCGCCCACCAGCTCATCGGCGGGCTGCGCCAGGGCATGTGGTACGCCGGCTGCCGCACGATCGAGCAGATGCACACCGACTGCGAGCTCATGCCGATCACGGCAGCGGGCCTCAAGGAGAGCCACCCCCACGACATCCAGATGACCGTGGAAGCTCCGAACTATCACAGAAGGTAAGTTCATGACTCAGCAGGTGGAGATCGGCCGGGGCAAGACCGGGCGGAGGGCGTACGCGCTCGACGAGATCGGGCTCGTGCCCTCGCGACGCACCCGTGACCCGGAGGAGGTGTCGATCGCCTGGCAGATCGACGCCTACCGGTTCGAGCTGCCCGTCGTCGTCGCCCCCATGGACAGCGTGGTCTCGCCCGCCACCGCGATCGAGATCGGCCGGCTCGGCGGCCTGGCCCCCCTCGACCTCGAAGGGCTCTGGACGCGCTACGAAGACCCCTCCCCGCTGCTGGAGGAGTGCGCCGCCCTCGACGCCGCGGCCGCGACCCGGCGGCTCCAGGAGATCTACGACGCGCCGATCAAGGAGGAGCTGATCGGGCGCCGGATCGAGGAGATCCGGGCGTCCGGGGTGACGACGGCCGTCCGGCTGTCGCCGCAGCGCACGGTCCAGTACCACAAGGCCGTGATCGACGCCGGCGTGGACATCTTCGTCATCCGCGGCACCACCGTCTCGGCCGAGCACGTCTCGGGCCGCGCCGAGCCGCTCAACCTCAAGCAGTTCATCTACGAGCTCGACGTGCCGGTCATCGTCGGCGGCTGCGCCACCTACACCGCGGCGCTGCACCTGATGCGCACGGGCGCGGCGGGTGTGCTGGTCGGCTTCGGCGGCGGCGCCTCGCACACCACCCGCAACGTGCTGGGCGTGGCCGTGCCGATGGCCACCGCGATCTCCGACGTGGCCGCGGCGCGCCGCGACTACATGGACGAGTCCGGCGGCCGGTACGTGCACGTGATCGCCGACGGCGGCATGGGCACCTCGGGCGACATCGCCAAGGCCATCGCGTGCGGGGCCGACGCCGTCATGGTGGGCTCGCCGCTGGCCAGGGCGTCCGAGGCCCCCGGCCACGGCTTCCACTGGGGCTCCGAGGCCCACCACCCCGACCTGCCGCGCGGCCGTCGCGTGGAGTTCGGCACGGTCGGGACGCTGGAGCAGATCCTGCACGGCCCCTCCAGCGTGGCCGACGGCTCGATGAACCTGATGGGCGCGCTCAAGCGCACGATGGCCTCCACCGGCTACTCCGACATCAAGGAGTTCCAGCGGGTCGAGGTCGTGGTCGCGCCGATCCAGCGCTGAGGCGGCGGCTGACCGACGTCTGCGACGGCTCCCGGGGGTTGCGGCCTCCGGGAGCCGACTGCTTTCCGGGGGCCTCACCGGCCCGCCGGAACCGAGTGCTTTCCGGGGTCCCCACCGGCCCGCCGTGTCGAATCGGGACACCGCCGTTCGTGTAGGACGCGCAAGGTGACGCGCGTGTCGGCGAGGTGGTTGCAGGATGTCCGATCAGGTCGAACGGGCCTTCCGGGAGGAGTACGGCCGGGCGGTGGCGGTGCTCGTCCGCGTGTTCGGTGACATCGACGTCGCCGAGGAGGCGGTGCAGGAGGCGTTCGCGATCGCGCTGCGGCAGTGGCCGCAGGCCGGTCCGCCGCCGAGCCCGGCCGGCTGGATCATCACGACCGCCAGGAACCGGGCCGTCGACCGGCTGCGCAGGGAGTCGGGCCGCCACGACAAGTACGTGCAGGCGGCGCTGCTGCACGCCAGGGACGAGCCCGTCGAGGAGGGGCCCGTACGGGACGAGCGACTGCGCCTGATCTTCACCTGCTGCCATCCGGCGCTCGCCCCGCACGCGCGGGTGGCGCTCACGTTGCGGCTGCTCGGCGGGCTGAGCACGGCCGAGATCGCGCACGCGTTCCTGGTGCCCGAGGCGACCATGGCCCAGCGGCTGGTCAGGGCCAAGAGCAGGATCCGGCAGGCGGGGATCCCGTACCGGGTGCCGGCGGCGGCGGACCTGCCGGACCGGCTGCGCGCGGTGCTGGCGGTGATCTACCTGATCTTCAACGAGGGCTACACGGCCAGTTCGGGCGAGCGGCTGGTGCGCGAGGACCTGTGCGCGGAGGCCGTCCGGCTCGGCCGCCTGCTCGCCGAGCTGATGCCGGACGAGCCCGAGGTATGGGGCCTGCTGGCGCTGATGCTGTTGATCCAGGCGCGCCGGGCCGCGCGCACCGCGGGCGGCGGCGAGCTGGTGCCGCTGCCCGAGCAGGACCGCGCCCTGTGGGACCGCGCGCTGGTCGAGGAGGGGCAGGCGATCGTACGGCGCTGCCTGCGGTGGGGACGGCCGGGGCCCTACCAGGTGCAGGCCGCGATCAACGCCGTGCACGGCGACGCGGCGAGCGCGGGGGAGACCGACTGGCGGCAGATCGTCCAGCTCTACGACCTGCTGCTGGCGTTCACGCCGGGGCCGGTCGTGGCGTTGCACCGCGCGGTGGCGGTGGCCGAGGCGGAGGGCGCCGAGGCGGGGCTGGCGCTGGTGGAGGGGCTGGAGGTGACAGGCTATTACCTGTTCCACGCCGTACGGGCCGACCTGCTGCGGCGGCTGGGACGCGACGAGGAGGCGGCGCGGGCGTACGGCGAGGCCATCGCCCGTGCGGGCAACGAGGTCGAGCGGGAGTTCCTGCGGCGCAGGCGCGCGACGTTGAGGGGGACGTGAGATGGACCGGGTGTGCGTGGTCACGGGGGCCAACCGGGGGATCGGGCTGGAGGTGGCCAGGCAGCTCGCGGCGGCGGGCGACACGGTGGTGCTGACCGCCAGGGACGAGCGCAAGGCCGTCGAGGCGGCGGCCGGGATCGGCGGCGAGGTGCTGGCGCGGCGGCTCGACGTCGCCGACGAGCGGTCGGCGGCCGATCTGGCGCGGGAGCTGGAGAAGACCCATGGGCGGGTCGACGTGCTGGTCAACAACGCCGCCATCCACTACGACACCTGGCAGCGGGCCTGCGACGCGGACCTGGGCGTGGTGTCGGAGGCGCTGGAGACGAACCTGCTGGGCGCCTGGCGGGTCACGCTCGCGCTGCTGCCGTTGTTGCGCGGCAGCGTGCACGGCCGGATCGTCAACGTCTCCAGCGAGATCGGCTCGCTGGCCTCGATGGGCGGCGGCACGCCGGCGTACACGGTGTCGAAGACGGCGCTGAACGCGCTGACCAGGATGCTCGCGGCCGAGCTGCGCGGGGACGGCATCCTGGTCAACGCCGTCTGCCCGGGGTGGGTGGCGACCGACATGGGCGGCCCCGGCGGGCGGCCGGTCGCCGAGGGCGCGCGCAGCGTGTTGTGGGCGGCGGACCTGCCCGGCGACGGGCCGACCGGCGGCTTCTTCCGCGACGGCCTGCCGTTGCCGTGGTGACCGGCGGCTTTTTCCGCGACGGCCTGCCGTTGCCGTGGTGACCGGCGGCTTTTTCCGCGACGGCGAGCCGCTGCCCTGGTGACGGGCGCCGGCTCGCCGGGCAGGCCGTATCCTGCCGTAGCATGGCCGATCTCGTGCACACCCACGTCCTCGACATCGACGGCGACGTCGTCACCAAGCGCTTCGTCGACGGCAAGGAGGGCGCGGCCGAGCGCGAGTGGCAGGCGCTCACCCTGCTGGCCGAGCACGCCCCGGGCCTGACCCCGCGACCGATCGCCTTCGAGGACGGCGTCGTCCGCATGACCAGGATCGACGGCGTGCCCCTGCGCGGCCTGGCCGCCGGGGAGGCGCCGCTGACCGCCATGGCCGAGGCGCTCACGCAGCTGTACGAGGCCGTCCCGCCCGGCGTGCTGGCGGCCGTCCCGGTACGCCCGTGGCAGGTCGAGGAGGTCACCGGCCAGGTCATGGAATGGCTGGCCGGCTGGCGGCCGCGCGGTCCGGAGGCCGACCGCGCGGCTGAGGAGGGTCTGCGCTGGCTGGCGGGCTGGCGTCCGGGGGAGTCGGGCGTACGGCCGGCGTTCGGGGCGGGCGACGGCAACCTGGCGAACTTCCTGTGGGACGGCACGCGCGTGCGCATCGTCGACTTCGAGGACTCCGGGCGCAGCGACCTGGCCTTCGAGCTGGCCGAGCTGTCCGAGCACGTCTCGATGTGGGTGGACGGCGAGGTGGAGATCGCCGACCGGTTCGAGCTGAGCGGCCCGCAGGCGCGCCGGCTGCGCGACTGCCGAAGGCTCCAGAGCCTGATCTGGCTGTTCCTGCTCTCGCACGACAGCCCGCGCAATCCGCCCGGCACCTTCGATCGTCAGGTCGACAGGGTGCTGCGATCATTGGGGGCATGAGACTGGCGCAGGAGGCCGACAGGGCCGCCGTCGAGCAACTCGTCCATGACGCCTACCAGCCATGGGCCGAGATCATCGGCACCCGGCCGCTGCCCATGGAGGCCGACTACGCGGCCCTCATCGCCGCGGGCCGGGTGCACGTCACCGACGGCCTCGAAGGGCTGGTCGTGCTCATCCCCGAGGAGGGCACGCTGCTGGTGGACAACGTGGCGGTGCGGCCCGACCTGCACGGCAGGGGCATCGGCCGGGGCCTGCTGGCCTACGCCGAGCAGGAGGCCGCCCGGCTCGGCCTGCCCGCCCTGCGCCTCTACACCAACGTCAAGATGGCCTCGAACATCGCGCTGTACACCTCGCTCGGCTACGCCGAGATCGGCCGGGCCGACCTCGACGGCCGGTCGGCCGTGGTGATGCGCAAGGAGCTCAGCCGGTGAGCACGCCCAGCAGGTGACTCACCTCGCGGGCCACGGCGTCGCGGCCGGCGTTGAGGTATTTGCGGGAGTCGACCACCCGCTCGTCGTGGGCCAGGTAGTCGCGTACGGCCCGGGTGAACGCCTTGTTCAGGTGGGTGGCGATGTTGATCTTCTTCATGCCGCTGGCCACCGCCTCGCGCAGCACGTCGTCG
This sequence comes from Nonomuraea sp. NPDC001636, assembly GCF_040298265.1. NCBI lineage: Bacteria > Bacillati > Actinomycetota > Actinomycetes > Streptosporangiales > Streptosporangiaceae > Nonomuraea > Nonomuraea sp. NPDC001636. The sequence goes on along the minus strand of NZ_JBEOZT010000029.1, from coordinate 81,168 downwards.
GGCACGCCGGACGAGCCGTGCAGCACCAGCGGCACCGGCACCGCCGCCCGCAGCTCGGCGATGAGCTCCAGGTCGAGCACGGCGTCCTTGGTGGTCATGGCGTGCGAGGTGCCGACGGCCACGGCGAGCGCGTCGACGCCGGTCCTGGCGACGTAGTCGACCGCCTCGTGGGGCTTGGTGCGGGCGCCGGGGGCGTGCACGCCGTCCTTGCCGCCGACCTCGCCGAGCTCGGCCTCCACCCAGACGCCGCGCTCGTGGCACCAGGCCGCCACCTCGGCCGTGGCCGCCACGTTCTCCTCGTCGGGCAGGGCGGAGGCGTCGTACATCACCGAGCCGAGGCCCAGCGCCACCGCCTCCTCCACCAGCGCGCGGTCGGTGGCGTGGTCGAGGTGGACCGCGACCGGCACCTCCGCGCGGCGCGCGACGGCCAGCGCGGCCAGCGCGACGGGTTCGAGCGCGCCGTGGTAGCGCACGCAGTTCTCGCTGATCTGCAGCACGACCGGCAGGCCGAGCGCCTCGGCGCCGGCCACGATCGCGGTGGCGTGCTCCAACTGGATCACGTTGAACGCGCCCACCCCTGCGGGGGACTGCCGGACGATGTCGCCGATTCCGGCGAGGGCCATGACGAGCTCCTTACGTGATGACGATCTGGGGGTGTATGTCGGCGTAGACCTCGCCGTCGAAGTCGCCGGCGACCGGCGCGGCCACGGCGGCCGCGCCCAGCGCCGCGGCCCGCCGCAGCCGGTCGGGCCACGGGGAGCCCTCGACCAGGCCCAGCGCCAGCCCCGCGACCAGCGAGTCGCCGGCCCCGGTCGGGTTTCCCCGCACGGTGTAGGGCATCCGCGCCCGGAAGGTGCCCTCGCCCGTCACGGCGAGCAGCCCGTCGGCGCCCATGGAGACGACCACGGCCTCGGCCCCCCGCTCGCGCAGCGCCTGGGCGCCCTCCTCGGGGGTGCCGCCGGGAACCGCCCTGGCCAGCTCCTCGGCGTTGGGCTTGACGACGGCCGGCCGGCCCTCCGGCGCGTGCCGCAGCGGGTCGCCGTCGGCGTCGACGACGGCCGGCACGCCCGCGCGGGCGGCGACGGCGGCCAGCGTCGCGTAGAAGTCGGCGGGGACGCCGCGCGGCAGGCTGCCGGAGACCACCACCGCGTCGGCGCCGGCCAGCAGCGACGTGTACCGCTCCACGAACGCGGCCAGCTCGGCCGCGCTCACCTCGGGGCCGGGCTCGTTGAACAGCGTGGCCCCGCCCGGCTCCGAGACCACCAGCGTGGTGCGGGACTCGGCGGCGATGCCGGTCAGCGCGGCGGGCAGCCCCGCGGCTCGCAGGTCGTGCTCGATCGCGCGCCCCGTGGGCCCGCCCGCCAGCCCCGTGACCAGGACGTCCTGGCCGAGGGCGGCCAGCACGCGGGCCACGTTGACGCCCTTGCCGCCGGCCCGCCGGTGGACGGCGCCGACCCGGTTGACGCCGTCCCAGGTGACGGACGGGACCTCGTAGGTCACGTCGAGCGCGGCGTTGAGCGTCACGGTGATGATCATCAGGGCTCCGTGATCCAGTCGCCGTTCTTCATCACGCCGTCGACCTCCAGCTCGCCGGAGAGCACCACCAGGTCGGCCGCCTTGCCGACGGCGATCGAACCGATCTCCTCGGCCAGGCCGAGCACCCTGGCGGGGGTCAGCGAGGCCACCTGGACCGCGTCCGGCAGTGACATGCCGAGCTCGCGCACGCCGCGGCGGAAGGCGGCGTCCATGGTGAGGGTGGAGCCCGCGATCGAGCCGCCCTCGACCAGCCTGGCCACGCCGTCGGTCACGCGCACCCGCATGGGGCCGAGCACGTAGTCGCCGTCGCCGAGGCCCGTGGCCGCCATCGCGTCGGTGATCAGCACCGTCCGGCCGGGACCGGCCACCTCGTAGGCCAGGCGCAACATCGCCGCGTGCACGTGGACGCCGTCGTTGACCAGCTCGACCGTGACGCGCTCGTCCTCAAGCAGGGCGGCGATCGGGCCGGGCGCGCGGTGGCCGAGCTGCGGCATCGCGTTGTAGAGGTGGGTGGCGACGGTGGCGCCCGCCTCGATGGCGGCGATCGCCTGGTCGTAGTCGGCGTCGCTGTGGCCGAGCGCCGCGATCAGGCCCTCGCCGACGGCCGTGCGGATCGTGTCCAGGCCGCCGGGCAGCTCGGCGGCGACGGTGACCATGCGCGCGTGCCCGCGCGCGGCCTTGACCAGCCCCGACAGCTCCTGCGGCGACGGCTCGCGCAGCAGGGCGGGGTTGTGCGCGCCGCAGCGGGCCTTGGCGATGTACGGCCCCTCGAAGTGGATGCCCGCCAGCAGCCCCTCCTCGCACAGCTCGGCCAGCGAGGAGGCGGCCCTGGACAGCTCGTCGAGCGCGTCGGTGACGAGGCTGGCCATCATCGTGGTGGTGCCGTGCCGCCGGTGCAGGGCCACGGCGTCGCGGGCCTTGTCCTGGTCGCCGGTCGGGAACGACCCGCCCGCGCCGCCGTGGTTGTGGATGTCGACGAACCCGGGGACGACGTGCCGCCCCCCGAGGCTCAGGCCGGGGCTCGGGGCCGATCCGTGGCCGACATGCGTGATGCGGCCGTCTTCGATGGTCAGCCACCCTTCGTGCACCCCTTCGGGGGTCACGATCCGGGCGTCGGCGAGAGTAAGGCTCATGAAGAAAGGATCACAGATCGCGTGAGGTGCATGGGCTCGTCGGGGTTCAGCCCACGGGCGAAGGCCCGCGCGACCGCCACCCGCTGGGCGCGCACCAGCTCGGCCATGGGGTCGAGGCCGCTCTCGAAGAACGTGCCGCCGGTCGCCTCGACCTGCTCGCGCAGGCCCTCGGGGGCGGTGCCGAGCATCCAGGTGACGCGGCCGGGGCCCGCGATGCTGATCGGGCCGTGCCGGTACTCCATCGCCGGGTACGCCTCCGTCCACGACCGGGACGCCTCGCGCATCTTCAGCGCGGCCTCCTGGGCCAGGCCGACCGACCAGCCGCTGCCGAGGAAGCTGAACTGCTCGGCCTCGACGAGCTCGGCGGGCAGCGGCTCGGCCAGGGCCCGCTCGGCGTCGGCGATCGCGCCGGTCAGGTCCTCGCCGAGGCTGGCGCGGAGCATGGCGAGCTGGGTGGTGGCGAAGCGGGTCTGCACGACGGAGGTCTCGTCGGCGTAGTCGAGCACGATGACCTCGTCGGCGGCCGTCATGACCGGCGTCTTCGGGTCGGCGGTGATGGCCGTCGTGCGGGCGCTCGTCCTGGACAGCAGCTCCAGCACCTCGGTCGTGGTGCCGGACCGGGTCAGCGCGAGCACCCTGTCGTACGAGCGGCCGACCGGCGCCTCGGACGCGGCGAACGCGTCGGTCTCGCCCAGGCCGGCCCGCTCGCGCAGCGTGGCGTAGGCCATCGCGATGAACCACGACGTGCCGCAGCCGACGACGGCCACCCGCTCGCCGGGCTCGGGCAGCGCGCCCGCGGGCACGTCGGCCACCGCGCGGCGCCAGCAGGACGGCTGGGACTCGATCTCGGCTTCGGTATGGGTGGTCACCGCGTTCCTCCCCGTTGGTGTTTGTTTCTGCCTTTTTTATACAGTAAAAGCGCAGTTTTGGGCAGTGGTCGCTCTCACCTGCCTGCCTGTGCCACGCTTGATCCCGTCCGGATCTCATTGGAGGCTTCGTGTCCCGCTACGATCGCTGGAACGCCATCCTGGAGCTGCTCGCCCAGGAGGGCAGGCTGTCGGTGGAGGAGGCCGCCCAGGCGCTCGACGTCTCGACCGCCACGATCCGGCGTGACTTCGACCAGCTCGCCCAGCAGCAGATGCTCATGCGCACGCGCGGCGGAGCCGTCGCCCAGAGCGTCAGCTACGACCTGCCGCTGCGCTACAAGACGGCCAGGCACGCCGACGAGAAGCACCGCATAGCGGCCGCCGCGGCCGGTCTGGTGAGCCCGGGGGCCGTGGTCGGGCTCAACGGCGGTACCACCACCTCCGAGCTGGCCCGCACCCTCGCCACGCTGTCCACGCTGGAGAGCGGGTTCACGATCGTCACCAACGCCCTGAACATCGCCGCCGAGCTGACCGTGCGGCAGCACGTCAAGATCGTGGTCACCGGCGGGGTGGCAAGGCAGCAGTCGTACGAGCTGATCGGGCCGCTGGCCTCGGGCGTGCTCGAACAGGTCACCCTCGACGTGGCCTTCCTCGGCGTCGACGCGATCGACGTCGAGCTGGGCGCCTCGGCCCACCACGAGGGCGAGGCCAGCGTGAACAACCTGCTGATCAGCCGGGCCGCCCAGGTCGTGGTGGTGGCCGACTCCTCCAAGGTGGGCCGGCGGGCCTTCTCCCGCATCTGCCCGATCGAGCAGATCGACACGCTGGTCACCGACGAGCGGCTCTCCGACGAGCTCACCGGCCGGCTCACCGACGCGGGCGTCAAGGTCGTACGCGCCTGAGCCGTCCACGCGTTACATGGAACCGGGCGTACGGGTAGGTACTGACCGCAGTCGACGCAAGGGGAGACGATGACGGCGGGTAGGAGCGTGGCCCGGCTCGGGCCCACCGAGCGCGCGGCGGCGCTGGCGGAGATGTCCGCCCAGGAATTCGACGTGGTCGTGGTCGGCGGCGGCGTGGTGGGGGCGGGCACCGCGCTCGACGCCGCCACCCGGGGCCTCGACGTGGCCCTGCTGGAGGCCCGCGACTTCGCCTCCGGCACCTCGTCGCGCTCGTCCAAGCTGATCCACGGTGGCCTGCGCTACCTGGAGCAGCTCAACTTCGACCTGGTGCGCGAGGCGTTGCAGGAGCGGGCGCTGCTGCTCCAGCGCCTGGCGCCGCACCTCGTCCGGCCGGTGCCGTTCCTGTTCCCGATGACCCATTTCGGGTGGGAACGCGGCTACGTGGGCGCCGGCGTGGCGCTCTACGACACGCTCGGCTTCGCCTCCGGGGTCACCCGCGGGGTGCCGGGCCATCGGCATCTGTCCAGGTCACGGGCGTTGCGGCTGGCTCCGGCGCTGAAGAAGAGCGCACTCACCGGCGCCGTCCAGTACTGGGACGCCCAGGTCGACGACGCCCGCTACGTGATGACCATGCTGCGCACCGCCGCCACGTACGGCGCCCGGATCGCGCCGCGCGCCCAGGTGGTCGGGTTCCTGCGGGAGGGCGAGCGGGTCACCGGCGTGCGGGCGCGCGACCTGGAGACCGGCGCCGAGTTCGACGTACGCGCCCAGCAGGTCGTCAACGCCACGGGCGTGTGGACCGACGACATCCAGGAGCTGGTCGGCGGGCGCGGCCAGATCCACGTACGGGCCTCCAAGGGCATCCACCTGCTGGTGCCGCGCGACCGCATCCACTCCCGCACCGGCATCATCCTGCGCACGGAGAAGTCGGTGCTGTTCGTGATCCCGTGGGGCCGCCACTGGATCATCGGCACCACCGACACCGAGTGGACGCTCGACAAGGGCCATCCGGCGGCCTCCCGGGCCGACATCGACTACCTGCTCGACCACGTCAACGCCGTGTTGTCGGTGCCGCTGACCCGCGACGACGTCGAGGGCGTCTACGCCGGGCTGCGCCCGCTGCTGTCGGGGGAGTCCGACGAGACGTCGAAGTTGTCACGTGAGCACGTCGTGGCGCATCCGGTGCCGGGGCTGGTGATGATCGCCGGCGGGAAGTACACGACGTACCGGGTGATGGCCCGCGACGCGGTGGACGCGGTGGCGCACGGGCTCGACCAGCGGGTGCCGCGCTCGTGCACCGACCGCATCCCGCTGGCCGGGGCCGAGGGCTACCAGGCGCTGTGGAACTCCCGCTACCGCCTCGCCCACACCTCGGGCCTGCACGTCGCCCGGATCGAGCACCTGCTCCAGCGCTACGGCTCGCTCATCGACGAGGTGCTGCAGCTGATCGAGGACGACCCGTCGCTGGGCCGGCCGCTGGCCGGTGCCGACGACTACCTGCGGGCCGAGATCGTCTACGCCGCCACCCACGAGGGCGCCCGGCATCTCAACGACGTGCTCACCAGGCGCACGCACATCTCCATCGAGACCTTCCACCGCGGCCTGGCCGTGGCGCAGGAGGCCGCCGAACTGCTGGCCGGGCCGCTCGGCTGGGACGCCGAGCAGGTGAAGCGCGAGGTGGAGTACTACACCAAGCGCGTCGAGGCCGAGCGGCGCTCCCAGGAGCAGGACTCCGACCAGGAGGCCGACGCCATCCGGCTGGGCGCCCCCGAGATCGTGCCCGTGGTCGCGCCGGAGCGCGGGTGACCGTCCCGGCGGACCGGTCACCCGCCCTCACGGGGGGTCAGCGCAGCGGGATCCAGGCCTGACGGGCCAGCGTCGTGGCGTCGTTGACCTGGAGGCCGTCCCAGGACAGCGTCCAGACGGCGTCGCCGATGACGATCGAGCGCTGGATGCCGGGCTGGTAGGTGTAGTCCTTGTCCTGGTGGGTGGGGTGCTTGATCATGCCGAGCTTCTTGACGGCCGAGTCGTCGATCTTCAGCACGAGCGCGCCCGACTCCTTCGGGGTCATCAGCGGGAGCACCGACAGGCCGGTCTTCGGCCAGTACAGGAACGCGTGCGGGTCCCACTCGGCCTCGGAGCCCGACTCCTTCTGGAAGAGCTGCGACAGCCTGCGCGGGGCGGCCGGGTCGCTGACGTCGAACAGCGAGACCTGCGTGCCGAGCGTCCTGCCCTTGTCGCTGGCCTCCTGGCCGATGCCGATCAGCCGGCCGTCCGCGCCGGGGTGCAGGTAGGCCGAGTAGCCGGTGATCTTCAGCTCGCCGGTCACCTTGGGGGCGGCCGGGTCGCGCAGGTCGAGCGTGTAGAGCGGGTCCACCTGCTTGAAGGTCACGACGTAGCCCACCGGGCCGATGAAGCGGACCGAGTAGATGCGCTCGCCCTTCCCGAGGCCGCCGACCTCGCCAGCCTTGGCCATGGTGGCGGCGTCGAGCACGTACACGCTGCTGGCGCTGTTGCCGCCGTCGGTGGAGGTGAGGGTGGTGGCGACGCGGAGGTGGCCCTCGTACTCCGACAGCGAGTACTGGTTCAGCAGGCGGCCGGGGACCTTGCCGGAGGCCACGTACGAGGGGGCGCCGGCGGCGCTGATGTCGAACCGGTGGACCTCGGTCTCCTCGGGCGGCGCCGTGGGGGTGGGCACGGGCTCCGAGGTGGCGGGCGTGGCCGGGGCGCTGCTCGTCACGGCGGGCACGGCGGTCACCGTGGGGTCGGTCGTCACCGTGGGGTCGGCCGTCACGGGCGGGTCGCTCGGGGTGGGCTCGACGGCCGGGGCGGCGCCGTCGGTGGCCGTCGGCACGGGCTCGACCGGCATCGGCTCGGTGACCACCGGGAACCACCAGCGGGGGTTGCTGGCGACGTACAGGCTCGTGCCGCTGCCGTAGACGGTGTCGCCGTCTGCGGCCAGGCTGATGGGCTCGGTGCCGGTCGCGGCGACGTCCTGGGTCAGGTCGATGCTGTGGACGGTGAGCAGCGAGGTGCCGGTGTAGTCGGCGGGGTGGCTGACCCGCTCGCACCTGACCGTGTCCTTCTTGACCGCGCCGGACCCGCCGGTGATCTCGACCGTGGGCAGCCAGGCCGACAGCGGCGCCCGCCGGACGACGTCCTGGTTGGCCTTCTTGCGGTCGGCCTCGGAGGCGTCCGGGTTCTTGGGCTCGGGGAAGGTGATGTCGGGCTGGCTGCGGGTGACGAGCCGGACCGTGGAGCCGATCATCCTGGCGTCCACGTACGAGCCCTGCGCCCGGATCGTGCTGAGCACCTTCGGCTGCCCGGCCAGGTCGACCACGACGTAACGGGTCTCGCCGGGCGGCGCGAAGGACTTCACCATGATGTCGCCGCCGCGGAACAGCACCAGCGCGCGGTCGCCGGAGAGCAGCAGGTCGGCGGGGGCGAAGGTCGGCTCGTCCTTCTTGGTGAGCTTGAGCGAGGCGGTGACCTTCTTGGTCGCGGTGTCGATGACCCGCAGGGTGCCGTCCACGACCGTGACGATCCGGTTGCCGTCGGTCTTGACCAGGTCGGGCTCGTCCACGCCCGCCTCGTGCACGTTCGTGGTGGAGTGCTCGGGGGTGTCGGAGGTGGTCTTCGCCCTCGCGGTGGCGGCGGTGTCCTCCATGTACATGATCTGCGGGCCGCCGAACCCCCACGGGCCGACGTTCTCCGCGGCGTGCTCCCGCAGGCCCGACAGCATGTCGTCGCAACTGTCGTAGGCGACCAGGCGGACGGCGTCGAGCGTGACCTTCGGCACGGGCGCCTGGCCCGTGGCCGCCGAGGTGCAGGCCGTCGTGGCCATGGCGAGGGCCGCGGCGGTCACGGCCGTACGGAACAGCGTCTTCATGACCTCCATGACGGCTGCGCGGGCCGGATGGTTCAGGAGCCCTTGGCCGGGTTGGCGGTGAAGACCGGGCTGAAGTCGACGTCGCCGGGCACGTCGAGGATCTTGCGCAGCAGGGTGCCCTTGAGGTCGACGACCTGGATCTCGTCCTTGGTGTTGTTGTCCTGCTCCCAGCAGTAGAGGTGGGTGTCGTCGTACCAGCCGAGCACCTTGTCGCAGTCGGAGGTGAACTTGTGCGTGCGGTCGCCCGACTTGACGTCCCACACGCAGGTGTCGCCGTCGCTGCCGTTGGGGCAGTCGGACAGGAACGACTCGCCCGAGGGGGAGAAGACGTCCTGGGTGCCGGCCGGCAGCGTGCCGATCGAGCGCAGGTCGCGGGTGGCCTTGCCGTCGGCGTCGAAGAAGCGCAGGCCGCGGTTCTTCTCCGGGCCGAAGATGTTGATCACGCCTCGGCCCTCGCCGTCCCAGCCGAAGGCGGTCTTGCGGACGGCGGAGTCGTCCACCATGACGGTCTTCGCCTTCATCGTGGCGACGTCCACGATGACGAAGCCGGGGTAGGTCCAGGTGTCGCCGCTCTTCCGCTCGATGTTGAGCAGGATCTTGGAGCCGTCCTCGGACCAGCCGCGGATGCTGGCGATCAGCGGGCCGCGGACGGTCTTGATCGTGGTGCGCCCGCCCGTCTGGCGGTCGCTGACGATGATGTAGTCGTAGTTGTCGTCGGTGTACTTGCGGCCGCGGGTGGCCAGGTAGCGGCCGCCGGGGGAGACGTTCGACTCCCAGTTGCCGGCGTACTTGCGGAACGGCCCGCGCAGCGAGTCCCTGGCGTGGTCGATCCAGTCGTCCTTCTTCTTGTCGTAGATCTCGTAGGAGGTCAGGACGATCGCGTCGGAGGTGTTCTCGTAGAGGCCGATCGCGGCGCCGGGCAGCGCCTTGCGCGGCCCCTCCTCGGGGACGGAGACCGGCGCGACCGACGCGGCGACCGACGGCGTGGCGGGCGGCACGCTGCGCCCGGACGGCTGGGCGGACGCGGGCGTCGTGGCGTCGCCGTCGGCGGCCAGGGTCGTCCTGTTGTTGGTGATGAGCACGACGAGCCCGGCCAGCACGAGTAAGGCGACGGCCAGCGTGGCCCCGATGACCAGCGGCGCCCTGCTCTTCCCGGCCTGCTGCCGGGGGTGGGCGCCCGGGTGGGTGGGCTGCGCGTACGGGCCCGGCGGGTGCCACTGCTGCTGCGGGTACGGCTGCCGGCCCCCCGGCAGCGGCCCGGTCATCGGCCCGTGCGGAGGCCCCTGTGCAGGCCCGTGCGGCGGTCCCTGGGGCGCTCCCTGCGGGTGTTGCTGCTGCTGCGGCGGCGCCTTCATCGGCCCCGCCACCGGTCCGGCGGGGACGGCCTCGGCGGCGGCCGCGGCGAGGATGGGGGAGTTCGCCGGCATCGGGTGCTGGAGCAGGCGCATGATCACCTGCTCGGCCGTCGGCCGCTGCGCCGGGTCCTTGGCCAGGCACGCGGCCACGACGTCACGCAGCGCGCCGTCCAGCACGCCCAGGTCGGGCTGCTGGTTGAGGACCCGGTTGATCACCGCGGGCATGGTGTCGCTGCCGAACGGCGCCCGCCCCGACGCCGCGTAGACCATCGCGCTGGCCCACGAGAACATGTCGGCCGCCGGCCCGACGGTGTGGCCCATGATCTGCTCGGGCGGCATGTACGACGGCGTGCCCACGACCATGCTGCTGATCGTCGAGGTGGCGTTGAGCGCCCGCGCGATGCCGAAGTCGATCACCCGCGGGCCGTCCGCGCCCAGGATGACGTTGGCGGGCTTGAAGTCGCGGTGGACGATGCCGGCCTGGTGGATGGCGGCCAGCGCGGTCGCGGTGCCGATGGCCAGCCGGTGCAGCGTGGACCCGGTGCGCGGCCCCTCCTCCTGCACCACCCGCTGCAGCGACGGCCCCTCGATGAACTCGCTGACGATGAACGGCCGGTCCAGCTCGACGCCGGTGCCGAGGACGGCCGCGGTGCAGAACGGCGCCACCTGCTGGGCCACCTGGACCTCGCGCAGGAACCGTTCGACGCTCACGTCGTCGCCGGACAGGTCGGGGCGCAGCCATTTGACGGCGACGTGCCCACCGGAATGATCTTTCGCGAGGTAGACGACGCCTTGGCCGCCCTCGCCGAGCCTGCCGAGGAGATCCATGCCGGCCAGACTCGCCGGATCTCCCGGGCGCAGCGGAGCGAACGATGGCATAAGAGGATTCTGACCCCACCCCGCGAATCCGCAAAAACTACCCGCCGGTAGCCAAGCGGAATATCCTTCGGGCATGCACGTCACGTCCAGCGGCAAGACCCGGGAGATCACCGCCCCCTTCACCGGCGAGCCGCTCGCCGAGCTGCCCATTTCCACGGCCGACGACGTACGCCTGGCCTACGAGCGAGCCAGGGCCGCCCAGGCCGAGTGGGCGGCCAGGCCCGCCGCGGCGCGGGCCAGACCGTTCCTGCTGCTGCACGACGCCATCCTCGACCGCAGGGACGAGATCCTCGACATCGTCCAGAACGAGACCGGCAAGGCCCGCAAGCACGCCTTCGAGGAGGTGCTCGACGTCGCCGGATGCAGCCTCTACTACGCCCGGCGGGCCTCCGGCCTGCTCGCGCCGCGCACCCGCAAGGGCATCTTCCCCGGCGCCACCCGGGTGACCGAGCTGCGCCAGCCCAAGGGCGTGGTCGCGCTGATCTCCCCGTGGAACTACCCGCTCTCGCTCGGCGTCACCGACGCCGTGCCGGCGCTGCTGGCCGGGAACGCGCTGGTGCACAAGCCGGACACGCAGACCGCCATGTCCACGTTGTGGACCATCGACCTGCTGGCCGAGCTGGGCATGCCGCGCGAGATCTGGCAGGTCGTGCTGGGCGAGCCGGCCGAGATCGGCGACGCGCTGCTCGACGACGCCGACTACGTGGCGTTCACGGGTTCGACCAGGGGCGGCAGGAAGATCGCCGAGGAGGCGGCCAAGCGGCTCATCGGCTGCTCGCTGGAGCTCGGCGGCAAGAACCCGATGGTGGTGCTCGACGACGCCGACGTGCCGCTCGCCGTCCAGGGGGCGATCCGGGCCTGCTTCACCAACGCCGGTCAGCTCTGCCTGTCCATCGAGCGGCTGTACGTGCACACGTCGGTGTTCGACGACTTCGCCGCGCGCCTGGTCAGGCAGGTCGGCAACCTCAAGCTCGGCGCGGGCCACGACTGGTCGGTCCAGATGGGCTCGCTCACCTCGCAACGCCAGCTCGACGCGGTCCGCGCCCACGTGGACGACGCCGTGGCCAAGGGCGCGACCGTGCTGACCGGCGGCCGGGCCAGGCCCGACCTCGGCCCGCTGTTCTACGAGCCGACCGTGCTCACCGGCGTGCGCGACGACATGGACCTGTGCCGCAACGAGACGTTCGGGCCCGTGGTCGCCCTCTACCCCTTCGACTCGGAGGAGGAGGCGATCGAGCTGGCCAACGACACCATCTACGGCCTGAACGCCTCCATCTGGACCACCGACCCGGCCCGCGGCCGCGCCCTGGCCGCCCGCGTCAAGGCCGGCACGGTCAACATCAACGAGGGCTACGGCTCGGCCTACGCCTCCTACGACGCGCCCATGGGCGGCATGAAGGCGTCGGGTCTCGGCCGCCGGCACGGCGCGGAGGGCCTGCTGCGTTACACCGAGTCCAAGACCGTGGCCTCGCAGGCGTCCTGGCTGGGCTTCGAGCCGCCCTTCGACCTGACCTACGAGACGTGGGCCGACGTCCTGGCCGGCACCCTCAAGGCGATGCGGAAGCTGCGGATCAAGTGACGTTCGACGTTCTGGTCATCGGGTCGGGGTTCGGCGGCAGCGTCTCGGCGCTGCGGCTGAGCGAGAAGGGGTACAAGGTCGGCGTGCTGGAGGCGGGCCGTCGTTTCGACGACTCCGCGCTGCCGGCCACCTCGTGGAAGCTGCGCGACTTCCTGTGGGCGCCCTGGCTCGGCATGAAGGGCATCCAGCGCATCCACGTGCTGCGCGGCGAACCCGGCACCGGCGTGATGGTGCTGGCCGGAGCCGGGGTGGGCGGCGGGTCGCTGGTCTACGCCAACACCCTCTACGAGCCGCTCGACCCGTTCTTCCGCGACCCGCAGTGGGCCGGCATCACCGACTGGAAGGCCGAGCTGGCCCCCCACTACGACCAGGCCAGACGCATGCTCGGCGCGGTCACGAACCCCACCGTCACCCGCGCCGACGACGTCATGCGCCGGGTGGCCGAGAAGATGGGCGTGGGCGACACCTTCCACCTGGCCCCGGTCGGCGTCTACTTCGGCGAGGACGGCGTCGACCCGTACTTCGGCGGCGCGGGCCCGCGGCGGCGCGGCTGCATCGAGTGCGGGCAGTGCATGACCGGCTGCCGCCACGGCGCCAAGAACACGCTGGTCAAGAACTACCTCCACCTGGCCGAGCGGGCGGGCGCCCGGGTCTACGCCGAGTGCACGGTCACCTCGGTGCGCCCGCTGCCCTCCGGCGGCTACCGGGTCGTCGCCCGCCGGACGGGGTCGGCGCTGCGCCGCCGTTCGTTCACGGCCAAGCAGGTGATCTTCGCGGCCGGCACGTACGGCACCCAGCGCCTGCTGCACAAGCTGCGGGACACCGGCGACCTGCCCGGCCTGTCTCCCAGGCTCGGCACGCTGACCAGGACCAACTCCGAGGCCCTGCTCGGCTTCGAGCGCACGTCGGCGGGCGGCGAGAAGCTCAACAAGGGCGTGGCCATCACCTCCTCCATCCACCCCGACGCCGAGACCCACATCGAGCCCGTGCGTTACGGCGACGGCTCCAACGCCATGGGCCTGCTGCGCACCCTGCTCGTGGACGGCGGCCAGCCGAGGTGGCCGGCGCTGTTCCGGGAGATCGCCGCGCGGCCCCTGGAGGCGCTGCGGCTGCTCGACCTGCGCCGCTGGTCGGAACGGACCGTCATCGCGCTGGTCATGCAGGCCAAGGACAACTCGATCACCGTCCGGCGCACCCGCTGGGGGCTGCGGTCGGCCCGCGGTCACGGCGAGCCCAACCCGACCTGGATCCCGGCCGGGCACGAGGCCGTCCGGCACGCGGCGGCCGAGATCGGCGGGGTGCCCGGCGGCACCTGGCTCGACCTGTTCGACATCCCGACGACGGCCCACTTCCTGGGCGGCTGCGTGATCGGCGACTCGCCCGAGACCGGCGTGATCGACGCCTACCACCGCGTCTACGGCCACGAGGGGCTGCACGTCGTGGACGGCTCGGCGGTGTCGGCCAACCTCGGGGTGAACCCGTCGCTCACCATCACCGCGCAGGCCGAGCGGGCCATGTCCCTGTGGCCCAACGCCGGCGACCCCGACCCCAGGCCCGCCACGGGCTCGCCGTACGTCCGGCTGCCCCCGGTGGCGCCACGCCGGCCCGCCGTGCCGGAGCGGGCTCCGGGGGCACTGCGTCTGTATACACTGTAAACGTGAGCGAGCGAGGGACGGCGGCGCGCATCGAGGCCGTGGCCCGGCAGATCCTGCTGGAGGAGGGCGCCGACGCCGTCAGCATGCGGCGGGTCGGCGAGGCCGTGGGCGTCACCGCCATGGCCATCTACCGGCACTTCCCCAACAGGGAGGCCCTGCTGCGCGCCGTCGCCGACGCCGCCGCCCGCGAGCTGGCCGAGGCGTGGACCCGCAGGCCCGGCACGGGCGACGTGGAGGAGCGCATGATGGCGGCGCTCGACGACTTCCTCGACTTCGCGCTCGGCAGCCCCCACCTGTACCACTTCCTGACCTCCGACGCCTGGGCGCGGGCCCGCCGTTTCCCCGACGACTTCCGCGACGGGGAGGGCCCGCCGTTCAGCGTGGTGGTGGCGCTGGCCGAGGAGGGCATGCGCGCCGGCGTGCTGCGCGAGGACGACCCGCTGGAGACCGCCCTGGCGGTCACGGCGAGCGCCCAGGGCCTGGTCCAGCAGTACCTGAGCGGCCGGATGAGCATGGCCGAGCCCGACTTCCGCGCCCTGTGCCACCGCACGGTGACCCGGGTGCTCAACGGCGTACGGAATAAACCTTCTGTCCCTCTTTGTCCTTGACGGGCATGAAGATTCGTTACGCCGGTGGCCCGACGGCTGTCATCGAGCTGGGCGGCGTCCGGCTGCTGGTCGATCCCACCTTCGACGCGCCGGGCGACCACCCGGTCGGCGCCAGGGTGCTCAAGAAGACGGCCGGCCCCGCCTTCGGCCCCGACGAGGTGGGCCCGGTGGACGCCGTGCTGCTCTCGCACGACCAGCACCCCGACAACCTCGACGACGCGGGCCGCGCGTTCCTCGCCACGGCCCCGCTGGCGCTGTCCACCGCCTCGGCGGCCGAGCGCGTCGGCGAGCCGGTGCGCGCCCTGCCCAACTGGAGCGAGACCGAGGTCGGCCCGCTGCGGGTGACCGGCGTGCCCGCCCAGCACGGCCCCGACGGGACCGAGCACCTGACGGGCGAGGTCACCGGCTTCGTGCTCAGCGGCGACGGCCTGCCCACCGTCTACGTGAGCGGCGACAACGCCTCGCTCGACGTCGTACGGGCCGTGGCCGCCAGGTTCCCGCGGATCGACGTGGCGCTGCTGTTCGCGGGCGGCGCGCGCACCCCGCTCGTGGCCGGTTTCCTGACGCTGACCAGCGAGGACGCCGTCACCGCCGCCGACATCCTGGGCGCGCGGCACGTCGTCCCGCTGCACTTCGAGCACTGGGCGCACTTCACGCAGGGCCGCGACACGCTGGAGAAGGCGTTCGCCGGGCTCGGCGAGCGGTTCGTGCTGCTCGCCCCTGGCGAACAGGTCGAGCTTTCCTGAGCTCGTCCTGACAGGGTGGTCCGGTGAGCTGGAGCACGCGCGCGCTCGACGCGCTGGCCGCCGGGCCGCCGACCAGGCTGATCGACTTCCCCGTCCGGGTCCCCGGCGTGCGCCTGCTGCTGAAGGACGAGTCCGGCCATCCCACGGGCAGCCTGCGGCACCGGCACGCCAGGGCGCTGTTCCGGCGGGCCGTGCTCGACGGCTCGATCACCGAGGGCACCACCGTGGTCGAGGCCGCCGGCGGCAACGCGGCGGTCGCGCAGGCGTGGTTCGCCCGGCGGCTCGGCCTGCCCTACGTCGTGGTCATGCCGGGCGCGCCCGACCCGGCGCGGGCCCGCGCGGTCGAGGCGCTGGGCGGCGCGTGCAGGTTCGTCACGCCGCCCCTGGCCATCTACGACGCGGCCAGGGAGGCGGCCGGGCAGGCCGGGGGCCACTACCTCGACCAGTTCGGCCGGGCCGCGCCGCACGACCTGGCCGAAGAGCTGTTCGCCCAGGTCCGTCCCGACTGGGTGGTGACCGGCGCGGCCACCGGCGCGACCTCGGCCACGCTCGGCGCCGCGGCCGGGGAGCACGGCTGCCGGGTGGCGGTCGCCGATCCCGACAACTCCGCCTACTTCCCTGGCTGGACCCTCGACGTGCCCGACTACGCCACCGGCATGCCCTCGCGGATCGAGGGCGTCGGCCGTCCGCGGGTGGAGCCGGGGTTCCGGCCCGACCTGGTCGATCTGGTGGTGCCGGTGCCCGACGCGGCGAGCGTGGCGGCGGCCAGGCACATCAGGCAGGTCACCGGGCTGCCGGTGGGCGGCTCGTCCGGCACCGCGCTGTGGGCCGCGCTCGAACTGGCCGGGCGCATGCGGGCCAGGGGCGAGAGCGGCACGATCGTCTCGCTGGTGGGCGACGCCGCCGAGCGGCACCTGGCGACGTACCACGACGACGCCTGGGCCGCCGGCAAGGGCCTCGACGTCGCCGCCCGCCTCACCGAGCTGCGGCAGCGGGTCTGATCCAGCCTTCCAGCCCCGCCAGGAAGTCCTCGAACAGGTGGCGGTGGATCGTGTGCTCGGCCCCCGTGACCACGCGCACCTCGAATCCCTTGCCCCGCAACTCCTCCTGGAACGCCGGCGGCACCAGGAAACTCGGGTCGGCCACCTGCACCAGCGACGGCACGACCGGAGCGGGCGTGAAGTCCATGCCCGACGCCTCGACGAGCGACAGCGCCGACCCGCGGTCCCAGCGCGCGAGCATCTCGACCTCGACCGCCACCTCCTCGGCCGAGAAGCCGGGGTGCAGGGCGGCGATCAGCTCGCCGGTCTCGTCGGCGAAGCCGGCCATCGACTCCAGGGCGCCGCTCTCCACCGTCGGCAGGCGGAAGGCCGGGTCGGAGTAGATCGCCCGTCCGGGCATGAGCCGTTCGACGGCGAGGCCGAGCGTGAGGCCGCCCAGGGAGTGCCCGATGGCCAGCTCGGGGCGCGCGGGCACCGACTCCGCCAGCGACGAGGCGAACAGCTCGGGCGGGTAGGCGTCGGCGCGGGGGCTCTCGCCGTGGCCGGGCAGATCGACGGCGATGACCCGGTAGCCGCGCGCGGCCAGCTCGGGGCCCACCCGCCACCAGCATCGCGAGTCGGCCATGATGCCGTGGACGAGGACGGCCACGCGGTCGCCCGAACCCCATTCACGAGTGTGCAGCTTCATGCGGCAGCCTCTCCTGATTATACGTATAAGCAGTTGATACCATCCACCCCGTGAACACGACAAGGGGGGACCGCCCGCCGACCAGCGTCGACGTGGCCAGGGCCGCAGGCGTCTCCCAGGCCACGGTCTCCTACGTGCTCACCGACAACCCCCACGCCCGGGTGAGCGAGGAGACCCGCAGGCGGGTCCGCGACGCCGCCGCCCGGCTCGGCTACGTGCCCGACGCCGCCGCCCGCGCGCTGCGCACGGGCCGCAGCGACATCGTGCTCATGCCGCTGTCGCGGGCCAGGACGGGCCGGCTGGCGCAGCAGGTGTCCGAAGAGCTGGAGGAGGAGTTCAGGACCCGCGGCTACACCCTCGTCCAGTACGGCGAGCGCACCCTCAAGGGCGTGGCGGCGGCCAGGAGCTGGCTCGCCCTGCGGCCCTCGGCCGTCCTCGTCGAAGCCGCGCGGCTGACCAGGCCCGCCGTGGACCTGCTGCACGCCTCGGGCGTCCGGGCCGTCGTCGGCCTGTCCGACCAGCCCTCGCCGCTGGTGCCGGCCATGGTGTTCGACCACCGGGCCCTCGGCGCCGTGGCCGCCCGCCACCTGGTCGCACGGGGGAGCAGGCGGCTGGCGGCCGTCGTGCCCCGGGAGGAGGGCATCGACGCCATGGGGCGGGCCCGGCTGGCGGGGGTGCGGGAGGTCGTCCCCGGGGCGGCGCGCATCGACCTGGCCTTCTCCGAGGAGGAGGCGGGGCGGCTCGTCCGCGCGGGCGACCTGCCCGACGGCGTCTTCGCCTACAACGACGAGTACGCGATGCTGCTGATCAGCGCGTTGCGGGACGCCGGTCTGCGGGTCCCCGCCGACGTCGCCGTGGTCGGCGCCGACGACCTGCCGATCTGCACGCTCATGCGGCCCCGGCTGACCAGCGTGCACTTCGACGTCACCGCGAGCCCGGCCGATCTGGCGGGCGAGATCGACGGGATCGTCCGCGGGGTGCGGCCGTCCGTGCCGGGCGAGGTCGTCGCCCGGTTCGAGCCCCGGCTGGTGGTCCGGTCCAGCGCCTGAGGCGCGTAACGAGTTGGACGCGCGTCTTGTCAGCCCTTTCCGCGCGACCTACAGTCCAGAGCAATCGTCGGTGATACGTATCACCATCGCTCGGAGAGGTCCCCCCATGGCTGAAGTTCTGAGCGGCGCGCACCGGGACACCCGGCGCCTCGGGCCGCTCTACCTGACGCTTCCGCTGGCCAACGTCGCCGTCATGTTCCTGTGGCTGAGTGTGGGCGCGTTCGTCCTGCCCGTTCACGTGCAGCGCATCACCGGCGTCAACGACGTGGCCGCGCTCGGCCTGGCCAACTCGATCGGCCCGCTCATGGCCACCCTCGCCAACCCGGTCTTCGGCCAGATCTCCGACCGGACCAGGTCGCGCTTCGGCCGCCGTTCGCCGTGGATACTCGGCTGCGTCCTGCTCGGCGTGCTCGCCCTGTTCGCGCAGGCCAGTGCGGGCAGCGTGCTCATGCTCGGCGTCAGCTGGGCGGCCGTGCAGACCATCATGAACGGCTACCAGGCCGCCATGACCGCGATCCTGCCCGACCGGGTCCCGCCGAGCCGGTACGGCACCTACTCCGGCCTGTTCGGGCTCGGCACGCCGCTGGCCACGATCGCGGCGGCGATCATGTTCATCGTGTTCCCGCAGCTGGCCGACGGCGGGGCGTACTACGTGACGATGGCGCTGCTGCTGGTCGCGGCGGTGCTGGTCGTGGTGGCGACGCCGGACACGTCCTCGGTGGGGACGGCGCGCGAGCCGTTCGGGCTGGGCGCGTTCCTGGCCGCCTTCCTGCGGCCGCTGAAGGCCCCGGACTTCGCCTGGGCCTTCGTGTCGCGCTTCGGCGTCATGCTCGGCTATTTCGTCATCTTCACCTTCAACCTCTTCCTCCTTGAGGACTTCATCAAGATCCCCAAGGGCGAGGTGGTCGCCACGATGGGCCTGCTGATGCTCATCGGCCAGGCCGCCACGCTGCTCGCGGTGCTCGTGATCGGCCCGATCTCCGACCGCCTCGGCCGCTTCCGGCTGTTCGCGCTCGTCGCCGGGCTGTCCTCGGCGGTGTTCCTGGGCATCCCGCTGGCGATGCCGACGTTCGAGGGCATGATCGTCTACAACGTCGCGCACGGCGTCGCGTTCGGGGTCTACCTGGCCGTGGACATGGCCCTGGTGACGAAGGTGCTGCCGGACCCCGGCGACGCGGGCAAGGACATGGGCGTCATCAACATCGCCAACGCCGGGCCGCAGATCCTGGCGCCCGCCCTCGCCGCCGTCGTGGTGGGGACGGGCGGCTACCCGGCGCTGTTCGTCGTGGGCATCGTGATCTCGCTGGTCGGCTCCGTCGGGGTCCTCAGGATCAGGGGTGTGCGCTAGCGTCGGCGGCATGACGGAACTTGACCCCAGACTGCGCGCGATCACCGATTTGATGGTGTCCGAGGCGCGCGAAGGGGGCGGCAGGCACGAGTACGACGGCCAGATCCAGGACCTGTCGCCCGAGGGCGTACGGGACGGCCTGGCGCGCCTCGGCAAGGGCGACGCGCCGGCCGACCCGCACGACGCCGAGCACCTGCAGATCTTCGAGGAGGCGATGCGCACCCAGTTCGGCGAGCTGGAGCTGCACCGCAAGAACCCGCTGATCCACCTGTCCAACCTCGACCTGGCCTGCTACGACCGCGACTACGGCCCCGAGGCCGAGCGCGCCGCCGCCCGCGCCGCGCATCTCGCGCAGTGGCCGGCCGCCGTGGACGCCGCGGTCGCCGCGCTCGACCAGGTCGCGGCCCCGGTCGCCACGTCCCTGCTGGGCGCGGTCAAGGGTCTGGCCGCGGGTATCACCGACCAGGCCGCGATCGAGGCCCACGGCAGGCTCGTGGCCCACGTGGCCCACGCCGCCGCCGAGGGCGACCCCGACGCCGCGCTCGGCGGCGCGGCCCTGGTCAAGCTCATGAGCAGCGCCGAGGGCCTGCCGGTCGACCTGGGCCGGCTGGCCGAGCGCGCCGACGCCGAACGCGACCGGCTCATGGGCCTGCTGGCCGAGTCCTGCGCCAAGCTCGGACGTTCCGAGCGGCCCCTCGACGTCGTCCGCGAGCTGGTCAAGGACCACCCCGACGCCGACGGCGTGATCGAGGCGGCCCGGATCGGCACCGAACGGGCCATCGCCTTCACCCGTGAGAAGGACCTCGTGCCCTACCACGACGGCGAGTGCCAGGTCGGGCTGGCGCCGGAGTCGCGCCGCTGGGCCATGGCCATGATGGCGTGGAACTCGCCGGGCGAGCCCGAGGGGCCGTCCTGGTACCACATCACGCCGCCGGACGCGTCCTGGAGCGAGCAGGACCAGGAGGAGTGGCTGGAGGTCTTCAGCGCCACCACGCTGCCCGCGATCAACGTGCACGAGGTGGCCCCCGGCCACTTCTCGCACGGCCGCGCGCTCCGCCGGGCCCCCTCCGACGTGCGGCGGCTGCTGCAGTCGATGGCCTTCGTCGAGGGCTGGGCCCACTACGCCGAGGAGCTGTGCGTCGAGGAGGGCTACGCGCCCGACGACCCGCGGTTCGAGATCGGCGTCTGGGTGGAGGCGCTGATCCGGGTCACCCGGCTGGCCTGCGCGATCGGCGTGCACACCGGGCAGATGACGGTCGAGGAGGGCGCGCGGCGCTTCGAGTCCGACACCCACCTGGCCGGTCCCGCCGCGCTGTCGGAGGCCCGCCGCGCCTCCTTCGACCCGACGTACGGCCGCTACACCTGGGGCAAGCTGCTCATCCTCGACCTGCGCGAGCAGGCCCGCGCGCAGTGGGGAGCGGGCTTCACGCTCCAGCGTTTCCACAAGGCGCTGTTCGACCTCGGCTCGCCGCCCCTGGGCCTGATCGGCGCGATCCTGTAGCGTCGGGTTAGCCGAGCGAGCGCTAGGGAGGTTCAGCGGTGCGTGAACTGTCCGGCAAAGTCGCGGTGGTGACGGGCGCGGCCAGCGGCATCGGCAGGGCCCTGGCCGTCCGGTTCGCCGCCGAGGGCATGGCGTTGATGCTGGCCGACGTCGATCCCGGTGGCCTGGCCGAGACGGCCGCGCTCGCGGGGAAGGCGTCCGCCGGGCCGGGCGAGGTGCTCACGCAGGTCACCGACGTCTCGGACGCGGCGGCCGTGCAGCACCTGGCCGACCGGAGCTTCGGCGAGCTGGGCGCGGTGCACGTGCTGTGCAACAACGCCGGCGTTTACCAGGGCGGCCGCCTGTGGACCAGGACCGCCGAGGACTTCGCCTGGCTGCTCGGCGTGAACCTGTGGGGCGTGCTGCACGGCGTGCGGGCGTTCGTGCCGCGCATGATGGGACAGGACACCGAGGGGCACGTCGTCAACACCGTGTCCGTGGCGGGGCTGCTCGCCGCGCCGGGCGCGGGCGGTTACGCGGTCACCAAGTACGCCGCGCTGGCCGCCTCGCAGTCGCTGGCCCAGGACCTGGCCGCCGTGGGCTCCAAGCTCCGCGTGACCGCGCTGTGCCCCGGCGCGGTCAGGACGCGGATCGACGACTCGGCCCGGTCCCGCCCGGCCGGCCTGGTCACCACCCCGACGGACGACGAGACGGCCGCCCGCGAGGCCGTCGGGGCGGCCATGGCGCGCGGCGTCGAGCCCGCCGAGGTCGCCGCCCTGGTCGTGCGGGCCATCCACGAGGAACGGTTCCTCGTGCTGACCCACCCCGAGTTCGCCGACCGGCTGCGCAGGCAGACCGAGCTGCTGCTGGCCGGCGAACTGCCCGGCGCTACCAGCGGCGCTCGTGGGCCAGCACGCTCACCACGCTCCCGCGCCGCGGATTGACCAGCAGCCGGACGAAGTCGCCCGGCAGCACGTCCTGGTAGACGCGCTCCTTGGCCCGGTACGCCGGCGCCCGCTCCGACGTGCCGTCGTGCACCGCCAGGTAACAGGTGCGCGAGGAGGACAGGTCGTCGCCGTGCTCGGTCACGATCCAGCGCTTGACCACCCGCCCCTCGACCTCCTGCCGCTTGGGCGCGCCGCCGTCGCGCGGAGCGGGCTCGACCAGGACGCCGCGCCACCCGTCGCCGGTGAAGATCCACTCCTGCCGCGGGTCCACCGGGGCCGGCTCGGGCCCGGCGACCTCGCGGCCGAGCGGCGTCAGCACGAACCCGCGTCCGCCCAGCAGCAGCGCGGCCCCGGCCACGAACGCCCCCGCCGTGGCGATCCAGCCGGGCCACGACACGCCCGCCTGCGAGATGGTGACGTACCAGGGCACGGCGAGGCCGGCGGCCAGCAGCAGCGGCACGAGCATGCTCTGCCAGCGCCGCCGGGCCAGCCCGAGGTCGATGGCGCTCTGCCGGAGCAGGGGCACGAACTCGGCGTCGAGGTCGCCGCTGTCCGGCATCAGGGCGACCACCGGCGCCTGCGGCGCTCCGCCCATCCGCGCGGCCACCCGGTCGAGCACCCATCGCTCGTACGGCCACACCTGCCCCTCGCCCGTCGCGGAGAGCGTGAGCCGGTCGCCCCGGATCGTCAGGAACCCGCGCCTGGCCAGCTCGAAGACCGTGGCGTGGAAGACCTCACCGGCCCGCAGCCCGCGTAAGAGCTCGACGACGGCGGGCGGCGCCGGGGGAGCAGGGGCCGCCGGGGGCGCGGCGGCCCGGCGCGTCGTCAACCCGAACGCGGCGGCCAGCGCGGCGAACCACAGGGCCCACGCCGAGGCCGGCCAGACAAGATCCACCGTTCTGTGTTAGCACGAGTGACGGTGTGAGGCCAGGCGTAATACCCGAGGCCGATACAATGAAGGCACCGCATTTCGCCTTTGGGGGGTTCTCACGGTGTCTGAATTCGACACAGTGCTGGTGGTCGACTTCGGCGCACAGTACGCACAGCTCATCGCCAGGCGGGTGCGCGAGTGCCACGTCTACTCCGAGATCGTGCCGTCGTCGATGTCCGTCGAGGAGATGATGGCCAAGAAACCGAAGGCGATCATCCTGTCCGGTGGCCCGTCGTCGGTCTACGCCGAAGGCGCGCCGCCCGTGCCGCACGGCCTGTTCTCGACCGGCGTGCCCACGTTCGGCATCTGTTACGGCTTCCAGGCCATGGCCCAGGCGCTGGGCGGCGAGGTCGCCCGCACGGGCGTCGCCGAATACGGCGGCACCGCGCTGAAGGTGCTCGACGAGGGCGTCATCTTCCAGGGGCTGCCCGCCGCGCAGACCGTCTGGATGTCCCACGGCGACAGCGTGGCCGCGGCCCCCGAGGGCTTCGCGGTCACCGCCTCCACGAGCGAGACGCCGGTCGCCGCCTTCGAGCACCCCGAGCGCGGCCTGTACGGCGTGCAGTTCCATCCCGAGGTGCTCCACTCCGAGCACGGCCAGGCCGTGCTCAAGCACTTCCTCGACGCGGCCGGCTGCCGTCCGTCGTGGACCATGCTCAACATCGTCGAGGACTCCGTCGAGGCCGTGCGCCGGCAGGTCGGCGAGGGCCGCGCCATCTGCGCGCTGTCGGGCGGCGTCGACTCCGCGGTGGCCGCGGCGATCGTCCAGCGGGCCATCGGCGACCGGCTGACCTGCGTCTTCGTCGACCACGGGCTGCTGCGCAAGGGCGAGGCCGAGCAGGTCGAGCGCGACTTCGTGGCCGTCACGGGCGTCAAGCTGCGCGTCGTCGACGCCGCCGACCGCTTCCTGAAGGCGCTGGAGGGCGTCACCGACCCGGAGGAGAAGCGGAAGATCATCGGCCGCGAGTTCATCCGCGTCTTCGAGGACGAGCAGCGCGCCATCATGGCCGACGGCCCGGTCGACTTCCTGGTCCAGGGCACCCTCTACCCCGACGTCGTCGAGTCCGGCGGCGGCACCGGCACCGCCAACATCAAGTCCCACCACAACGTCGGCGGCCTGCCGGAAGACCTCCAGTTCAAGCTGGTCGAGCCGCTGCGCGCGCTGTTCAAGGACGAGGTCCGCCGGGCCGGCGAAGAGCTGGGCCTGCCGCCCGCCATGGTCTGGCGGCAGCCGTTCCCCGGCCCCGGGCTCGGCATCCGCATCGTCGGCGAGGTCACCCGCGACCGCCTGGCGCTGCTGCGCGAGGCCGACGCCATCGCCCGCGAAGAGCTCTCCCGCGCCGGCCTCGACCGGCAGATCTGGCAGTGCCCGGTGGTGCTGCTGGCCGACGTGCGTTCGGTGGGCGTGCAGGGCGACGGCCGCACCTACGGCCACCCGGTCGTGCTCCGGCCGGTGACGTCCGAGGACGCGATGACGGCCGACTGGGCGCGGGTGCCCTACGACGTCCTGTCCCGCATCTCCACCCGCATCACCAACGAGGTGCGCGAGGTCAACCGGGTGGTGGTCGACGTCACGAGCAAGCCCCCGGGCACCATCGAGTGGGAATAGCGCCGTGTGCGAACGGCCCGGACCGGCTGACGGTTCCGGGCCGTTCGCATGTCCGGCCATGAGCGGTTAATGCAGGTCAGGGCGTTGGTTATGGTGGAAGAAGGTCGATTCGCCAGACCCCCTCGACCCCGGCCCGTGACGATTGCTCAGCTCGTGGACGCATACCGCAAAGTTTCTTGGGAAAAGTGTGTGAGTTTGGGCCACTTCTTGGCCGTAGTGGGCAGTGGGGCACCTGAGGCGTCGATTCGTTAGAGCTCGGTGCCGGTGACGAAGGGTGCAATTGCCAACATGGCCCATGCGAGTGAGGATGTCCGGCAGCCGTTGGTGTTGCTCGTGGAGGACGATCCGCAGGATGCGCTGATCGTCCAGGAGCTGCTGGAGGACAGCGGCCTTGCCGTCCGGCTGGAGTGGGCGCGTTCGGTGGACGAGGCCCGCAGGGCGCTGGCCCGGCTGCGTCCCCAGTGCGTGCTGCTCGACCTCGGCCTGCCCGACGCCTACGAGTTCTCCGCCCTGTCGTCGGTGCTGGAGGAGGCCGGGGACGCCGCCGTCGTCGTGCTGACCGGCCTGGCCGAGGAGAGCGCGGGCCTCGCCGCGGTGACCGCCGGAGCCCAGGACTACCTGGTCAAGGGCCGGGTGGAGGCCGAATGGCTGGGCCGCACGCTGCGCTACGCCATGCAGCGCAAGCAGGCCGAGCAGGCGGCCGTGGCGCTGCACACCGCACGGGTGCGGGCCAAGGAGAACGCCCGCCTGGAGCGCGGCCTGCTGCCGACGCCGCTGCTGCAGGAGATGCCCCTGGAGGTCGCCTCCCGCTACCGGGCCAGCCGCGGCTCGGCCACGCTCGGTGGCGACTTCTTCGACGTCGTCGAGACCGACGACAAGGTCGTGCACGCGGTGATCGGCGACGTCTGCGGCCACGGGCCCGACGAGGCGGCGCTCGGCGTCTGCCTGCGCATCGCCTGGCGGGCGCTGGTGCTCAACGGCATGACCGGCGTCCCGCTGCTGCGCCAGCTCGAACGCATCCTGCGGGCCGAACGGGCCGGCTCCGAGATCTTCGTCACGATGTCCACGGTGGTTCTGGAGCCCGACCGGCACACGATGCGCGTCTGGCGCGCCGGACACCCCGGCCTGCTGGTGCACACGGCCGACTCCGTGCTGCTCGCCGACCCGCGGCAGGGGCCCGCGCTCGGCCTGCCCATCGAGGCCGACTGGGAGGAGGACCTCCTGGAGCTGCCCGAGGGCGGCGGCGTGACGCTCTACACCGACGGCCTCTTCGAGCGCCGCCTGCCGGGCGACACGCCGCGGTGGCTGGGCGAGGAGGGCCTGCTGGAGCTGTCCTCCCGGTGGACGGGCCTGGGCAGCGAGGAACTGCTCGACGCGATCCTCGCCGACGTCGAGGCGGCCTCCGTCCACGACGCGGCGGCCGACGACGTCGCCGTCGTGCACCTGCGCTGGAAGGACGAATCGTGAGCGAACAGGCGTCCGTGCTGGAGAGGCAGGCAGTGCAGAAGGTTTCCCGTACGCGTGGCGGCGAGCAGGGCTGGCGGCGGCTGACCGTCCACGGCTGGTTCGTGCTGATGATCGCGGCCGTGTCGGTCCTGGTGGTCACCTGCGTCGTCGTCGCCACCGTGATGCTCGACCGCACCGCGCGGCTGTCCGACCAGGTCATCCTGCGCATCTCGCCGGCCAGGATCGAGGCCGCCCAGTTGCGCAGCACCCTGATCGACCAGGAGACCGGCGTACGCGGTTTCCTGCTGACCGGCAACGAGGACTTCCTCCAGCCGTACACGGCGGGCGTGGCGGCCGAGCGGCACAGCCGCGAGCGCATCGCCGCGCTCATCGGCGACCGTCCGGAGCTGGTCGGCGAGCTGAACGCGGTCAGGGACGCGGCGGCCGCCTGGCGGCGCGACTACGCCGAGCCGCTCACCGCCGACAAGCGGGCCGACGGGGTCATCCCCGCCAGCCGCATCGAGAGCGGCAAGCACGCCTTCGACCAGATCAGAGCGCTGCTCGACCGGCAGGACGACCGGCTGGCCGACGCCCGGCAGCGCGCCCAGGAGGAGCTGCGACAGGTCGAGCAGGTCCGCAACCTGGCCTTCGTCGTCATGCTGATCCTGTTCCTGGTGGCCGGCGTCGCGATGGCGGTGCTGCTGCGGCGGGCGATCGGGCGTCCGCTCGACGAGCTACGCGAGGCCGCCCGCGACATCGCCGCCGGCGACTTCGACCGGGCGATCCCGGCCAGCGGGCCGGCCGACATCCGCGAGGTCGCACGGGACGTGGAGTCGATGCGGACGAAGATCGTCTTCGCCCTCGAAGAGTTCCGCAAGCAGCACGTCGTGCTGCGCGAGCAGGCGGCCGGCCTCGACGCCCAGGCCGAGGAGCTGCGGCGGTCGAACGCCGAGCTGGAGCAGTTCGCCTACGTCGCCTCCCACGACCTCCAGGAGCCGCTGCGCAAGATCGCCACGTTCTGCCAGCTCCTCCAGAAGCGCTACGGCGACGTGCTCGACGAGCGCGGCCTCCAGTACATCCACTTCGCCGTCGACGGCGCCACCCGCATGCAGGTCCTGATCAACGACCTGCTCACCTTCTCCCGCGTCGGCCGCCTGTACGACGACCGCAAGCCGGTCGACCTGGCGGAGTCGCTCGACAAGGCGCTGGTGGACCTGTCGGCGGTGATCGAGGAGACCGGTGCCGAGATCGAGCGGCCCGACCCGCTGCCCAACGTGATCGGCGACCCCACCATGCTCGGCATGCTCTGGCAGAACCTCGTCGGCAACGCGCTGAAGTTCCGCGCCCCCGACCGCGCCCCCCGCATCCGGATCACCTGCGAGCAGCGGGAGAACGAGTGGCTGTTCTCGGTCACCGACAACGGCATCGGCGTGGAGGCCGAGTTCGCCGATAAGATCTTCATCATCTTCCAGCGTCTGCACAGCCGGGAGGCCTACAGCGGCACCGGCATCGGCCTGGCGATGTGCAAGAAGATCGTGGAGAACCACGGCGGTACGATCTGGCTCGACACCGGCCACACCGAGGGAGCCCGGATCAGCTTCACCCTGCCCGCCGTCACCGACGAAGGAGCAACCGCATGACCGTCCAGCCCATCGAAGTGCTCCTGGTCGAGGACGATCCCGGTGACGAGCTCATCACCCGCGAGGCGTTCGAGGACAACAAGATCCGCAACAACCTCCACGTCGTGCGCGACGGCCTGGAGGCGCTCGACTTCATCTACCAGCGCGGGGCGCACGTGGGCGCGCCGCGGCCCGACCTCGTCCTGCTCGACCTCAACCTGCCCAAGTACGACGGGCGGCAGGTGCTGGAGAAGATCAAGGGCGATCCGGAGCTGCGGGCGATCCCGGTCGTCGTCCTGACCACCTCCTCGGCCGAGGAGGACATCCTGCGCAGCTACAAGCTGTTCGCCAACGCGTACGTGACCAAGCCCGTCGACCTTGAGCAGTTCATGGCCGTCATCCGGCAGATCGACGAGTTCTTCGTCACCGTGGTGCGGCTGCCGGGCCGTACCCGGCTGCCCGACGGCCAGGGCCTGGCCTAGCCGCCCTGGTCGTCCGGCCCGGTCTCGCCGGCGGGCGGGGCCGGCCGGCGCAGCGCGCGCCACGCCCACCGGGCCGCGGCGAGCAGCAGCCGCCCGGCGCTCGCCAGGAGCAGCGGCACCAGCAGCAGCCCGACGAAGATCGGCGCGGCCATGTACCGGAAGTCCTGGGCCGAGATGTTGGCCAGCACGGCGAGCTGCTGCCCGGCCACGACCGCCGCCACCCCGACCACGTAGCGG
The DNA here is from genome assembly GCF_040298265.1 of Nonomuraea sp. NPDC001636. Classification (NCBI taxonomy): domain Bacteria; kingdom Bacillati; phylum Actinomycetota; class Actinomycetes; order Streptosporangiales; family Streptosporangiaceae; genus Nonomuraea; species Nonomuraea sp. NPDC001636. The sequence goes on along the minus strand of NZ_JBEOZT010000029.1, from coordinate 53,183 downwards.
TTGCGCAGGGCCAGCGCCCCCAGCGCCACCGCCGCGTACGACAGGTAGGCCCACGAGGCCCCCCGCCACAACACCCAGTCCCACTGCGGGAGCAGCGCCCCCGTCAGCCACGGCTCGGCCACCTGGTTCAGCTCGGCCGACAGCGGCCGGAGCGAGAACACCCCCCGGCCGGCGAAGTCCGGCACCTTGCCGGGCCCCACGTAGGTGTCGGCGGTGGGCCGCCGCGAGAACCGGTACGTCATCCCGCCGACCACGTACGGGTCCTGCACCGGGCTCCACGCGATCGCCCCCCGGCACAGGCGGGTGCGGGCGATCATCCCGGGGTCGCTGGTCAGCAACCGCTCCCACAGGCCGAGCAGCTCGCCCGCGTGCGCGTCGGCGGCCGGCCAGCTGAAGTCGCGACGCCAGATCAGCAGGTTGACCGTGGCGCAGGTGCCGCCCTCCCACCACCTGCTGAGCGGCGCGACCGAGGTCATCAGCGCCTTGTCCTGCTCGGTGAACAGCTCCGGACGCTCCCTGAACGCCACCGCCACGTCGGCGTAGGCCGTGTGGTAGACGTACGTGCTGGACGGCGGCGTGATGCCGAACCGCGGGAACAGCAGGTTCGTGAGCAGCAGCGGCACGGCGGCCGCCACCGTGCCGACGAGCGCGAGCCGTACCCGCCGCGTGGCGACGACCACCAGCAGGACGGCGACGGCGATGCCGACCACCAGGAAGCCGTTCGCGCGGAACAGCCCGAGCAGCGTCATGAGCACGCCGAGCCCGGCCAGGGAGACCCGCCGGCGCGCGGCCATGCGCGCGCAGACCCCCGCGATCATGATCGCGCAGATCGTGAACGGCACGTCCTTCCACAGCGTGACCGTGAACGCCCCCACCGTCGGCGTCACCGGCGCCAGCACCGCCACCAGCGTCGTGGCCCACCGCGGCGCCCCCAGCGCGCCGAGCGACCGCGCCAGGTACGTCAGCGCCCCCGCCATCGCCGTGGTCTGCGCGAACGTGACCGCCCCGAGGTCACCTGTCCTGGTGAAGCTCAGCCACAACAACGCGTCGTAGGCCACCGAGTGATCGCTCACCCACGGGCCGACGATCGTGTGGCTGAGATAGAGCACCGAGTCGCGGCTGAACAGCCCGGGGTAGAAGGCCGCCCACCAGCAGGCGAGCACCGCCTGAATGATCAGGAAGGTGACGAGGGCGACCCACGGCCTGGGACGTGCGGCGGCGGGGCTGACGCTCTCCATGGTTCCAGCACTCAGGAGGGGGACGTGCTCAGAAGTAGCTCAGTCCGGATTCGGGCCCCTTGCCGCGCAGCAGCGTCGGGACGGTGACGAGGGTGTAGCCCTGCTTCTTGAGCTCCTTGAGGATCTCGGGCATCGCCTTGACGGTCTGCGGGACCGTGTCGTGCATGAGGATGACGCCGTCGCGCTTGGCCAGCTTGAGCACGGTCGCCTTGATCTTCTTGGCGTCGCGCAGCTTCCAGTCGAGGGTGGTGCCCGTCCACAGGATCTCGGCGAGGTCCTGCTGGTCGGCCATCCGCAGCACGCGCTCGTCGGTGTGCCCGTAGGGCGGGCGGTACATCGTCGGCCGCCGGCCCGTGGCGTCCTGGATGAGGGCCTGGGTGGTGCGCAGCTCTTCGATGATGTCGTCGTCGCGCAGCGTCGGCAGCGAGGGGTGGGAGTAGGTGTGGTCGCCGATCGCGTGCCCCTCCGCGGCCTGCTGCCTGGCCAGCGCCGGACGCCGCTCGACCTGCTTGCCGACGAGGAAGAAGGTGGCCTTGGCCCCCTCCTTCTTGAGCACCTTGAGCAGCGTCGCCGTGTGCTCGCCGGGACCGTCGTCGAAGGTCAGCGCCAGGCACTTGAGCCGGGCGCAGTCGATCTTCGGGGCGGCGGCCGCGGGCGTGGCGGTCAGGGCCAGGGTGGCCGCGAGGAGGGCGTGAATCACCACACGCGACAGCCTAGAACCATCCGGGGCCGTCCGCGTCACCGGACATCGAGTTGAGACCTGACCCCGGCCTGTGGTTCGGAACCCGTCACCTGCCGAGCCTGGCCCGCAGGAACAGCGTCACGCCCTTCAGCGACCTGACCGGCAGGTAGCGTTCGGCGCGCACCACCATCGACAGGCCCGCGTTGACCACCGCGGGCGTGCGCTGCAGGTCGCTGCCCCTCGATCGCCGCCGGTGCCGGGCCACCAGCGGACGCAGCAGCACGTTCCAGCTCCACAGCCGGTCCACCCGCAGCCCGGCCTTCTCCACCACGACGGTCAGCGTGTCCCGGCCGTAGCGGCGTACGTGCCCCACGGCGTCGTCGTGCGCCGACCACAGCGCCATGTCGCACGGGACGGCGATCAGCGCGTGCCCGCCGGGCGCCAGCACCCGGGCGATCTCCTCGGTGACGAGATGGTCCTCGTGGATGTGTTCGAGCACGTCGAACGCGGTCACCAGGTCCATGCTCGACGACTCGAACGGCAGCGCCCGCGCGTCGGCGTGCACGGCCTTGAGCCCGCGTTCCCTGGCGACCTCGACCGCCGTCTCGCAGTAGTCCGTCGCGGTGGCGTCCCAGCCGGCCTCGACCAGCACCCGGGTGTTCCCGCCGCCGGCCGCGCCGACGTCGAGGGCCCGCCCGGGACGGCCCAGGTCACGCAGCTCCCTGCGCAGGATCGCCCGGCGCTCCCGGTACCACCAGTGGGTGTCCTCAAGGTCGAGCAGCCGGCGGATCTCAGTGGTTTCCATGTGGTTGGTTCCTTGTGCGGGAGAAGACCCAGCGGTCCAGAGCGGTGAAGCGGATCAGGGTGAGCAGTCCGTACGTGGCGACCACCGCGCTCATCTCCATCAGCCGCCCGGCCCCCGGCGACACGCTGCGCAGGCCGAGCACGGCGGAGGTGGTCAGGAGGTAGTTCGCCAGGAAGAGCAGCGCCGCCCGGAAGTGCATCGCGGTACGCCGTCCGCCCAGCCGGTTGAACGTCCAGCGCCGGTTCGCCTCGGTGTTGACGAACCCGGAGAGCACCAGCGCGCCCAGGTTGGCCGGCGCGGGCGCCCAGACGCCGCGCAACGGCAGGTAGATGAGCGCGTACAGCAGGACGGAGAACACGCCGATCGCGGCGAACGAGGCGAACTTCGCCAGCGTCACCGCCCTCGGCCGGGCGACCACCGCGTCGGGATGCGTGGGCGTGAGCTCCGAACGCGCCACCTCGACGTCGGCCCGGCCCATGGACATCGACCAGGCGACCCTGGCCAGGCCCTTCAGGTCGTCGATCGCCGTCCTGACCACGCGGACGCGCGAGTCGGTGTCCTCGATCCAGTCGACCGGCACCTCGTGCACGCGCAGGCCGTTGTGCTCGGCCAGCAGCAGCAGCTCGGTGTCGAAGAACCAGGCGTCGTCCTCGATCTTGTCCATGAGCGGCCGGACCACGTCGGTCCTGGCCGCCTTGAACCCGCACTGGGCGTCGCTGAACCTGACCCCGAACCCGTACCTGAGCAGCGCGTTGTAGCTGCGCGAGACCACCTCGCGGCGGATCGAGCGCAGGGTGCGGGCGCTGTGCGCGAGCCGGGTGCCGATGGCGATCTCGGAATGCCCGCTCGCCACCGCCGCGACCAGCGGGAACAGCGCGCCGAGGTCGGTGGACAGATCGACGTCCATGTACGCGACGATGTCGGCCGGGCTCTCCCGCCAGGCCGCCTTGAGCGCGGCGCCGCGGCCCCGGATGTCGAGCCGGCGGGCGTGCACCCGGTCGTGCTCGGCGGCCAGCCGGGTGGCGATGGGCCAGGTGTCGTCGGTGCTGCCGTTGTCCACGACCGTGATGCGCCACGGCAGCGGGAACCTGTCCTCCAGGAACCCGGTCAGCGTGCGCACGCAGCCCGGCAGCGCCCGTTCTTCGTTGAGCACCGGGATGACGATGTCGACGGTCGCCAGGCCGGCCGAGGTGTCCAGGACGTTGGGGCTCGGGTCCATGGCGGCACGCGTGTCCATAGAATTCCCTGATCGCTTGCGGCGGTAGGTTCACGGAAATGGTGCTGGGGGCGTCCAGCGGGGCGCGTGCCGTTTCTGCTCACCATTCCATGAACGGGGACAAGCTTTACCCGGCCGTGAGCTCGTACACGGAGACGTCGGCGTTGCGGAAGCGCAGTTCGGCGTATGTCTCCAACGCCGGATCATTACTGGTGAACAGCCATTTGACGCCGTATTTCCGGCGGAGCCTGCCGACGTTCGCGGCCGACGGCTCGCGGAAGGCCGCGTCGTTGTCCGCCAGCCTGGCCTGGTCGGCGAACGGCACCTGGAGGTAGGGGGTCACGAACATCTCGGCGCGCGACAGCGTGCTCTCGGCGTACGCCCAGCCCTCGACCAGCACCCGCCGCTCGGTGAACCCCGAGACCCAGAAGTGCCTGCTGTCGCACGTACGGCGGGGCGCCGGGTTGCGGCAGTGGAGGTCGGTGGCCACCACGTCGCCGGGCGCGGAATGGTCGCGCAGCCACCGTCCGGCCTCCAGCGCCCCGGCCGGGATCAGCCGCTCGCGCTCCCACGGCTCGGGCGCGACGTGCACGACCACCTCCCGCAGCGAGGTCGGCACCGCGTACCCCGCCAGCAGCGCCACCACCGCCAGCGAGAACCCCCGCCGCCGGAACGCCACCACCACCACGGCCACCCCCGCCAGCACCAGGTACGGCACCAGCACCCGCACCAGCGCCGCACCCGGCGGCACCAGCCGCGAGGCCGCGACGGCCACCGCCGCCCCCGCCCCGGCCAGGCCCGCGACCACCGCCCACGGCACCCGCCGCCGCTCCATGGCCGCCACCACCCCGCACACCGCGGCCACCGACAGGTACGGCCGCACCCCCTCCAGGAAGTAGAGCTGCGCGTCGGACGGATGACCGAGCACCATGATCGCGCCGATGCCCGCCAGCCCGACGCCGACCGGCAGCAGCACCGCCGGGTCCAGCAGCCGGGCCTTGAGCGCCACCGCGCCGCCCCACACGCAGAGCAGGCAGAACAGGTGCACCCCGGCGAACACCAGCACCGGCCCCCACGGCTCGGCGGCCAGCGCGGGCGGCTGCACGTCCGCCACCACCCCCCACAACGTGCGCATCGTGGCGAACGGCGCCACCACCGTGCCCTGCGCCCCCCGCCCGAACACCACGAACTGCGCGATCAGCAGGCAGCCGGACGTGATCGCCGCCGGCACCAGCCACTCCCGCCGCAGCCGCCGGTCCACCGGCAACCGCACGACCAGCACGAACACCAGCCCGGCCAGCAGCAACGGCAGGAACGTCGCCTTCGCCCCGGTCAGCGCCAGCAGCAGCACGGCCACCGCCGCCCACCCCCTCGGCCGCATGGCGGTGAGCACCAGCATCACGGGCGCGAACAACAACGCGCCGAACGTCTGCGTCGGGCTGGCCCACGCGGTGAACATCGACCGCGAGGTGAACACCACGCCCTCCTGCAACACCGGCGCGAACAGGAAGTACGTGACGCCGACCGCCGCGAGCCCCGCGCCCCACCGCCCGCCGAGCCGCCGCCCGAGCACCGCCACGAGCACGACCGTCGCGAACGTCATCGGCAACGTGGACAGCCGGTAGACCAGCGTCACCGGCTCGATCCCGGTGACCCAGCTCGTGGCCGCCATCTCGGCGTAGACGAACCAGTGGTAGGACAGCCGCTCGCCCAGCACCGACGGCACCGTGGGCGGCACGTGGTTCCTGACCTCGCCGAGCAGGGCCAGGTGGTAGGGCATGTCGACGTACGCGTCGGTGATCGGCACGCGGTAGAGCGACCGGGCGCAGAAGGCCAGCAGGTAACCGGCGACCCCCGCCAGCGACCAGGCGCACCACCAGGGCATCCGTTCGCGTTCGGCCCGGCCCCGCCAGTGGCGCCGCAACCGCGGCACCGCGAGGAACAACGCGACGGCGGTGACCGGCCAGCCCAGGACGAGCAGCGGCAGGCCGGCCGCGCGGGCTGGGATGTAGACCAGGACCTCGACCGCGTACCCGAGGGCCAGCCCGGCGGCCACGTCCTCGGCGAACGACCGGCCGCCGCCGGTGAGCGCCCGCCACAGCAACGTCCCCGGCAGCGCCACCCCGAGCAGGAGGTACGCGCCGAAGGCCGCCAGATCGCCTGCCGGGACCCCGCACCAGAGCAACACCCAGGCCGCCCCGACCAGCACCGTCCCGGCCGGCAGCCACCCCGCGAACAGCCGCCGCGCCCACCCCGGCGCCCGCCGCCCGCTGACCGCGGCCTCCGCCACCACGGCCGTCATCGGTGCTGCGGCCTCGTGCGTGGCCGGTTCGTCCGATGAGGGCTCATCTGACCACGGTCACCAGTCGCGTGAACTCGCCCGGCAGGTCGACGCCGTCCCACACCCGGTGGAAACTCAGCGCGCTGCCCACCGGCACCATGCGATCGACCCCGCGCCCGGCGAGCTCGCGGGCCAGCTCCTCCAGCTCGCCCAGCGAGAAGCCGAAGTGGGTCAACGTCTGGTCTTTGCGCTCGACCATCGGGATCAGCTCCGCCAGGGTCCGCACCCGCGCGTGCGCGAACGTGCCCGCGCCCAGCCACCGCCGCGGCATGGCGGCCGCCGCCGCCAGCGTCACGTTGGCCAGCGCGTTGCCCCGGAACTCGATCAGATCGACCAGCCCGTCGGCGGCCAGCCCGTAGACCGAGACCCGCTTCTCCACCGCCATCGCCGCGTCGACGTCCCAGCCGCGCCCGGCCAGCACCCGCGCCACCTGATCGGTGAAGTCGGCCCGCGCCGCCTCGCAGTCGTCGTCGGCCCCCACCCAGAACACGGTGCGGGGCGAGGAGCAGGCGGCCTGGTCGAACCAGTAGCTGTCGTTGACGAACCCCTCGGCCGCCGCCACCCTGGCCGCGCGCGGCGCGCACAGCCAGGCCGCCGCGTTCACCACCGCGAAGGACGAGCGGTCGGGGAAGGTCAGGTCGCGGGCGTGCGGCGCGAGCGGGTGGCGGCGCACCTCGCGTACGGTGTCGTCGCCGCCCCAGATCACCCGCAGGTCGCAGGCCGCCGACAGGGCGGCGGTGACCGCCTCGGCACGCCGGTCGTAGGAGACGATGCGCTGCGTGGCCGTCACGACCGGATCGGCGTCGGCCAGCGCCTCCCGGAGCGTGTCGAGGACGACCGCGGCGACCGCCCCCGCGCGCGGCGACAGGCGGACCACGTTGCGGTTGCCCATCAGGGCCGACAGGGCCCAGGAGTAGACGAAGACGGTGTCGACGTTCGCCGGCGGGAGATGGAAGACCAGGCCGCGCGGCACGCGTACGTGCGGGGTGCGCAGCTCTTCGAGGGTGCGGGCCAGCTCGCTGGGCCGCAGGAAGAACCCCAGCGAGCCCAGCTCGGGATGGCGGCGGGCCAGCGCGGGCCGCAGCAGCCGCTTGCCGAACGCCGCCAGGAACGCGCGCATCCGCTCGTCGCCCACCTCAAGGGGCGCGCCCTGCCGCACCTGCGCGACCAGCTCCTCGACCGGCACGGGCGCGCCGCCGGGCGGAAAACGCACCACGACCCCGCCCGCGTCGCCCACTCGCGGGATCCGGGTGGTGATCGATCGATCGGTCATCAGCCGCCCTGCCCGAACGTGTCGCTGCAACCGCGCGCCTCGGCCCGCGGCAACCTGCCCAGCACGGTGAACCGCTTGCCCGGCCAGTGGCCGTCGTCGACGCCGTGCACCACGCCGAGGTCTTCGGTCAGCAGCGCGTGGCCGGGATAGGAGGTGGGCAGGGTGCTGACCACCTCGATCAGCCCCGGCTCGCCGGGCGGCACCTCCCGCCAGGTGCCGGGGTCGCGGATGACGACGTCGGCGAAGTCGGGGCAGTAGAGCCCGTCGCCGTCGGGGCCCTCCAGGAAGACCGTGCCGATCTGCTCGACCATGCCGTAGAAGTTGTGGACCCTGGTCAGCCCGCACTCGGCCGCCAGCCGCCGGCGGAAGGCGTCGTTGTCGACCGCCTGCTCGGCCAGCCGCTTCCAGCCGCCCGAGTGGATCAGCACGCCCTGGGACAGGTCGGCCCCCAGGCCGAGCAGGTGGAGCCAGACCATGAACGTGAACCCGAAGACCAGGAACGGCTCGCCGCCATGGCGGGCCAGGAACGCCTCGACGGCCGCCGCGTCGACCTCGCCCTGCTCGTCGAGGACGAAGGTGTGGTCTCTGCCGAAGTTCATCATCCCGAGCACCCCGGCCCCCCGGGCGCTGAGGGCCGGGCCGCGGACGACCGAGCGGCCGTCGACGATCAGCATCGGCAGCCGCCGCTCGCCCAGCACCGCCCGCAGGGTCGCGGCCAGCATGCGCGGCTGCGCGGCGGCCGCCTCCCGGTCGAGGTAGACCCGGCTCGGCCGCTGCCCGGTGGTGCCGCTGGAGGTCAGGACCCGGAACACCGCCTCGGACGGGACGCTGCGCAGCTCGTGGGTCTTGAACAGCCGCACCGGCAGCCACGGCAGGTCGGCCACCCGTTCGTAGGGCGGACGGGCGCCGATCGCGTCGAGGATCCGCCGGTAGGGCGGGCAGGCCCGCCGGTGCCGCTCGGTCAGCGCCGCCAGCTCCCCGGCCAGCACCTCCTCCCGCGCGGCCGCGTCGAGCGTGAACACGCTCACCGCCCGGCCTCCGCGGCCGACTCCAGCGCCCGGTAGTCGATCTTGCCGGTGGGCAGCAGCGGCAGCCGTTCGACGGCGCGCACGTCGAAGCCGCTCCAGTGGAGCCGCAGCTCGGCGCCCAGCCGGCGGGCCAGGTTGCGGCACCCGGCCGCGTCGAGCCCTTCCGCCCACACCGTGACCCGGTCGTCGCCGCTGGTCGCCGCGACCGGCACGGTGTCGCGCAGCAGCTGCTCGACGTCGTCGAGGTTGACCCGTACGCCGAAGATCTTGGCGATGCGCCTGAGCCGGCCGGTGACGTAGAGGAAGCCCTCGTCGTCGAGCCGGCCGAGGTCGCCGGTGCGCAGCACCCCGCCCAGCTCGTCGGGCCCGGCCAGGTCGGCGGCGGTCTCGGCGTAGCCCATCATGACGTTGGGCCCGTGGTAGACGATCTCGCCGCCGTCGATCGTCAGCCGCCCGCCGGGGACGGCCTGCCCGGCCGAGCCCGGCTTGTCGGCGAGCCGGTCGGGCGGCAGGACGGCGATGCGGGCCGTGGCCTCCGTCTGCCCGTACATGACGAAGAAGCGGTCGGCCTGGGCGGCGAACAGGGACACCAGCTCGGGGCTGAGCCGGCCGCCGGCCTGGGTGAGCGTGCGGATCGTGGGATGCTCGGCGCGGTCGAAGCGCAGCCTGCGCAGCATCTCGTACTGGTAGGGGACGGCGGCGAGCGAGGTGCACTTGTGCTCGTCGAGGTGTGTCCAGAAGGACCGTTCGAGCAGCCCGGCCTCGGTCAGGACGACCGTCGCCCCCGCGTGCAGGTGGCTGTTGAGCACCGACAGGCCGTAGCTGTAGTGCAGCGGCAGGCTGGTGGGCGCGATCTCGCCGGGCATGATCGACAGCGCCGAGGCGATGGCGGCGGCGTTGGCCGCGACCGCCTCCCGGGACAGCCGCACCAGCTTGGGGTTGCCCGTCGAGCCCGAGGTGGCCAGCAGCACGGCCAGGTCGGGATGCGGGTCGGGGGCCTGGCCGCGGGCGCCGGGCGGCCCGTCGGGCGCGTGGGTGAACCCCACCAGCGCCGCGGGCCGGAACCGGCTGACCAGGTCGGCCAGGGCCGCGGCCGACAGGTCGGGGTCGAGCAGCGCGATCGGCCTGCCGGTCTGCCAGGCGGCGAGATAACGCAGCACGGACGCCAGGTTGTTGCGCATGCCGCAGAACAGCGGCCCCGGCCGCAGCCGGGACAGGGCGTCGGCCACGCGGGCGACGCGCCGGGCCAGCTCGTCGCCGGCCAGCCCCTCCTGGTCGCCGGCGACGACGAGCCCGGCCTGCCGGGACGGGAACATCACGGCACCAGCCCGCCGTCGACCCCGAGCACCTGGCCGGTGATGTACGACGCGCCGGGCGAGAGCAGGAACGCCACCGCCTGGGCGACGTCGTCGGGCCGGCCGATGCGCCGCAGCGGGGTCGCCGAGATCGCCGTCTCGCGGTCGTCGGGCCGCAGCGTCTTCAGCATGTCGGTCTCGACGTAGCCGGGGGCCACGGCGTTGACCCTGATGCCCGCCGGGCCCATCTCCCTGGCGGCGGCCAGGGTGAGGCCGATGACGGACGCCTTGGTCGCGGAGTAGGCCGCCTGGTTGGCGCCGCCCGCGCGGCCCATGAGCGAGGAGACCAGCACGACGGCGGGGTCCTGCCCGCGCAGCAGCAGCCGGAAGGCCAGCTGCAGCGTGTGCGCCGGGGCCAGGGCGTTGGTGCGGTAGAGCTCGTCGAGGGTCTCGGCGCGGGTCATGGCCAGCGGGCCGGAGGCGTAGACGCCGGCGTTGACCACCAGGGCGTCGAGCCGCTCGTGGCGCCGGCCGATCTCGCGCATGTGGCCGGCGACCACGGCCCGGTCGGCGACGTCGCCGTGGACGGACCACGTGCGGCCGCCGGTCGCCGCGGCCACCTCGGCGGCGGCCTTCTCGGCGCGCTCGGCGTCGCGGCCGTGCAGCACGACGGTGTGGCCGGTGGCGGCCAGGGTGGTGGCGATGGCCCGGCCGATGCCCCTCGTCGACCCCGTGACCAGGGCGACGCGGGCCTCAGACCGCCGCTGCGCCGATTCCATGCTTCTCCAGCAGCTCGCCCGCCTTGGCGAACGAGCTCATGTCGATCATGTCGTCGGTGTCGATCATGATGGAGAACTCGTCCTCCATCGCCGCGATCAACGCCATGTGGGCCAGGGAGTCCCACTGGGGGATGCCGCGGTATTCGAGACCGTCGACGTGTGCGTCGGCCGGCAGGTTGAGCGCCGTGCGGAAGACGGCCCGCAGGCGGTCGAGATGACTCATGATGTCTCACTCTCTGTCCTCAAGCCACGACGCAGTGTAGCGGGGATTGCGGTGGCAGGAGAAACCAAACCCCCGACGTGAGTAATGGAAGCGTATAACGGCGCGTGGCCGTCGTTCGGGGCTGGGAATGTCCCAAGGGGCGCGCCAACCGCTACAGGGGGAATGATGGACGAATCCAATCACTGGTACGGGCACTCGCGCATTCTGGGCAGGTACTGCGAGCTGCCGGACGAGACGCCGAAGCGAATCCAGGGCTTCCTTCAACACGGATGGAACTATCTCCACGGATTTCCCCCGAACGACCATTGGTGCAGTCCCGGTTATCCCCGTTTCGTCTGGTCCGACGTGCTTCGTCGCCGGGGCTGGTCGATGGGCAGACGCGGCCACTACCTCATCGGCGCGCCCTGGATCTACCTGCTTCACCTGGAGCCTGAGCTCGGCGTGGTCTCCGAACGCAAGGGTACGATCTGGTATCCCTTTCATGGCTGGGAGAAGTCGTCCGTGACCGGGGATCATGCCCTTCTCGCCGACGAAATCCGAAATGTCGAGACCGAACCGGTAACTGTCTGTCTTTACTGGCTGGAATATGCGAATCCGGACATTCGGCGGGCGTATGAATCGAGGGGATTCAAGGTCATCTGTCACGGCGAGCGCGGTTCCCGGTGGGAGAGCAAGGGGCGCGACTTCCTGCGCCGGCAGCTGATCCAGTTGCGGCGCCACCGCAGGGTGGCCTCCAACCGGCTCGGCAGCGCGCTGTTCTACGGCGCCTCCGTCGGCTGCGAGGTCGCCGTCTACGGAGACCCGATGCAGTACGAGGACGAGCGCCCCGAGTACGGCGGCACGGCGCGCCGCATGCGGCTCTGGCCCGAGCTGCACGGCACGCACGTCGATCCCGAACTGGCCGCCGAGGTGGCGCGGCAGGAGCTGGGATTCGAATATCAGGCGACACCGGAGGAGCTACGGCGAATGTTCGGATGGAAGCGGGTGCCCGGGGGGACGCCGGCAGGAGGAGGCGCGGCGGGAGCCGGACGTCCCGGGCCCTGGGCGAGGGCGACCGCCTCCGGGCGGCCCGGCACGCTCCACGGGGTGACGTCATGAGCGAGCGCGTGAGCGAGGCGCCCGCGAACGTGCGCCTGATCGGCGGCGAGATGCTGCTGTGGTCGGACCTGTCCAACGCGGCCGGCGTCACCGACTGGCGCGGCGCGGCCCTGGAGCTGGTCAGCCGCGTGATCCCGGCGACCGGCCGGGTGCTGCTGGTCGGGCCGCACCCGCAGGTGCTGGTCGACGACGTGGTGGACCGGGCCGGCGAGACGGCCGTGCTGCTGCGGTCCTACCCCGACGCCTGCGCGCTCGGCGAACGCCACCCGCGGCTCGCCGTCCACTGCGGGCGGCTCGACCTGTTCGACGCGGACGAGCCGTACGAGCTGGTGCTGGCGCTCGACGGGCTGCTGCGCACGCACTCGGCCGAGGCGCCGGCGGCGGCGTGGATCGACTCGCTGCACGCGCTGTCGGCCCTCGTCGCGCCCGGCGGGCGGCTGGTGCTGGGCGTGCGCAACGACCTGGGCGTCGACCGGTTCATCGAGGCCAGGCCCGCCGACCGGGAGGGCGGCGACGACCAGTGGGCCCCGCACGGGTTCGACCCGAGCCACCCGAGCGGGCCGGGCGCGCTCGACGGCGCCCTTGAGGGGGCGGGGCTGAGCGTCGAGCGCTGCTACGCGGCCTATCCGGGGCGGCAGGCCCCCCGGGCGTTGCTGGCGCGCGAGGCGCTCGCCTTCGACCTGCCGGAGGCGATCACGTTCCCGCTGAGCGCCAAGGGCGGCGACCGCGTGCTGGTGGCCGACCCGCTGCGGCTGACCCGGCTGGTGTTCCGCCACCGGCTGGGGGAGGAGCTGGCCCCGCTGTGGCTCGCCGTCGCCACCCGGCCGCCGTCGCCCCCGCACCCGCCGGGCGCGGAAGAGGCGGAGGGCGAGGAAGGCGCGGAGGGCGCGGAGGGCGCGGTCGAGCTGCCGCTCGGCCTGATCGAGGAGGGGGCCGTCGTCCACGAGCTGACCAGGGGCGGCATGCGGCGGTTGCCCGACGGCGCCGAGCGTCCGGTCCCGGCCGGGCGGGTGGTCGAGGAGATCCTGGTCGAGGCGTGCGCCCGCGAGGACACCAGGGCCGTGCGCGAGCTGCTGTCGGCGCTGGCCGACTGGCTGGAGACCGACGGCGGCCCCTGCGTGACCGCCGACGGCCTGGTCCACGACGGCGAGCGGTTCGCCGCCATCGTCCAGACCGCCGCGCCGGCCGTGCCGCCCGAGCCGCGCGTGGTGCTGTGCAGGGTCCTGTGGCGGTTCGCCGTACGGCTGCTCGCGGCGGGCCACCACCATCCGTGGCCGTGGCCGCTGGAGGCCGACCAGCTCACGCTGACCCTCTGCGGCATGGCCGGACGTCCCTGCGACCAGGGCGACCTCGACCTGGCCCGCAAGTTCGACGCCGAGCTGGGCCACCCGGCCGAGCACGCCGACCCGCCCACCTACCGTGACCTGCTCGGCGCCCGCGACCGCCTGACCGACCAGCTCACCGCCGCCCTGGCCAGGATCTCCCGGCTGGAGACCAAGCTCTCCTACCGCGAGCGCGAGCTGGTGCGGGCCAGGTCCAAGCTGAGAAGGACCCAGCGCAAGACCGCCGCCTACCGGCGCACGCTCGGGTACCGCCTCTCCCGCCGTCTGGCCCGCCCGCGCAAGGTCGCCCGCCGGGTCTTCCGACTGCTGTCCGGCTGACGAGCCGACGACAACGCTGAGGAGTGCATGTGCCGGTTCTTTCGGTGATCGTCCCGTTCCACAACGTCGAGAAGTACATCGGCCCCTGCCTGGACTCCATCTCCGGCCAGACGATGTCCGACCTGGAGGTCATCTGCGTCGACGACGGCAGCCGCGACGACGGTTGCGCCGAGGTCGAGTCCAGGCAGGCGGCCGATCCCCGGATCCGTCTCATCAGGCAGCCCAACCAGGGCGTCGGAAAGGCCCGCAACGTCGGCCTGACCCAGGCCACCGGCCGCTACCTGGCCTTCGTCGACGGCGACGACACCGTGCCGCGGGAGGCGTTCAAGCGGCTGGTGTCCTCGCTGGAGTCCACGGGCTCCGACCTGGCCTGCGGGAACGTCATGCGGCTCTACCGCAACCTGCTCATCCCCTCCTGGGCCCATCGGGAGGCGTTCGCGACGCCGATGAGGCGTACCCATATCACCCGCCACCCGCTGCTGATCCGCGACCGCATGTTGTGGAACAAGGTCTACCGCCGGTCCTTCTGGGACCGGCTGGGCCTGAGCTTCCCCGAGCGCATGTACGAGGACCAGCCCGTCGCCATGGCCGCCCACGTGGGCGCCCGCTCGGTGGACGTGCTGTCCAAGGTCGTCTACCACTGGCGGCAGCGCGACGAGCCCGGCTCCTCGATCACCCAGCGCCGCCTGGAGCCGGGCAACCTGCGCGACCGGATGTTGTCGGTGCTGCAGACCGCCGACCTGCTGGCCCGCGACGCGCCGGGGCTCAAGCCCGACTTCGACCGCGACACGCTCGACATCGACATGACGGTGGCGGTCGAGGCGGCCGCCACGACGGGGATGCGGCCCGAGCTGCTCGACCTCATGGTCCGCTACCTCGACGGCGTGTCCCGCGAGTCCTGGCTGAGCGTCCCGTTCGAGCACCGGATCCAGGTGCACCTGCTGCACCGGCGGCGGCTGCAGGAGCTGGCCGGGGTGCACGAGCAGGCCCGCGAGGGCCGGCTGCAACCCCGCGTCAGACCGGCGGGCCTGCTGCGCAGGCGCTGGTACGGCCGCCACCCGGCGATCCCGGCGCACCTGTCGGAGGTCTCGGAGGAGCTGGCCCTGACCGCCCGCCTGGTGTCGCTGGAGTGGCGCGACGGCGTGCTGACCGGCGCGGGCCGGGCCGCGCTGGGCCGCTTCGACGCCGGCGCGCTGCGCCGGGTGCGCCTGCGCGCCTGGCTGGCCGAGCGCGCGACCGGCGAGGTCATCCGCCTGTCGGACGAGCGGAGCGCCCCGGTCTGGGAGACCGTCGAGCTGGAGGAGGGCGTCGAGGCGCCCGAGCACGCCTTCCCGTTCGCCTTCGCGGTCGATCCCGCGGTGTTCACGCCCGTCCAGCTCGCCCGTCGGGGCCACTGGGACCTGCGCGTGCAGCTGCGGGGCCACGGGCTGAGGCTCGACGCGAGGGTGGCCGGGCCGCGCTGGCTGCCGCCGCAGGTGCCCGCGCCGCGCCGCAGGTCGGGCGTGTGGCTGGTGCCGGCGCGCGGCTCCAAGGGCGGGTGGGGGCTGCGGCTGCGCAACGCCCAGGCGCTCATCGGCGAGTGCCGCGTGGACGACGGTGACCTGGTGTTCTCGGGCCGGATCAACGACCTCGGCGACGGCGAGCCGGTGGTGCGGCTGCGGCGCAAGAGCGACGGCGAGGAGATGTACTTCCCCGTCGCGCTGACCGGCCAGGACTTCTCGGCGCGGGTGCCGCTGGCCGGCATCGACGAGAGCGTCGGCCGCGAGTCGTGGTGGGAGGTGGTCATCGACCAGGGCCGGCCCATCCGCCCGCTGGTGCGGCGGGCCGGGCGCCAGGTCGCCACCGTGGACGACCGGCGCTTCCTCATCGACCGCAGCGAGGATGGCTGCCTGCTGCTGGCCGAACGCTGAGCGCCGGGCTCATCCGGCGAGGATCGAGGTGAGGGTCTCGACGACGAGGTCCTGCTCGCCGTCGGTCAGGTCGGCGAACAGCGGCAGCGACAGCTCCTCGGCGTAGTACGCCTCCGCGCGCGGGCACAGCCCACGCCGGTAGCCGAGGTCCTCGAACACCGGGTGCCAGTACGCCGGGATGTAGTTGACCTGCACGCCGATGCCCGCGGCCCGCATGCGGTCGTAGACCTCCCGGCGGCGGCCGTCGCGCACCCTGACCGGGTAGAGGTGCCAGCTCGGCGTGACGTAGGCCCGCCGGCCGGGCAGCGTGAGGCCGGGCACGTCGCGCAGCAGCGTGTCGTACCGGGCGACCAGCTCGGCGCGGCGGGCGCGGAACCGTTCGAGGCGGCGCAGCTGGCTGACGCCCAGCGCGCAGAGCACGTCGGGCAGCCGGTAGTTCAGGCCGAACTCGTGCACCTCCTGGTGCCAGCCGCCATGGCCGGGGTCGCGCTGCCCGGCCGGGTCGCGGACCAGGCCGTGGTTGCGGAAGCGGGCGGCCCGTTCGAGCCGGCCGGGGTCGGCCACCGCCACCGCGCCGCCCTCGGCGGTCGTGACGGTCTTGGTCGGGAAGAACGAGAACGTCGTCAGGTCGGCCACCGACCCCACCGGCCGGTCCTTGTACGACGCGCCGATCGAGTGGGCCGCGTCGGACACCAACACCGCGCCGGCCCGCTCGGCGACCGTGCGCAGCTCGTCGTAGTCGGCGGGATGGCCCGCGTAGTCGACGCCGGTGACGGCCTTCGTGCGGTGGGTGACCAGCGCGGCGACCGCGTCGGGGTCGATGTTGCCGGTGTCGGGCTGGACGTCGGCGAAGGCCACCCGCGCCCCGCGCAGCACGGCCGTGGCCGCCGTGGCGACGAACGTGAGCGGCGAGGTGATCACCTCGTCACCCTGGCCGACGCCGGCCGCCACGTAGGCGACGTGCAGCGCGGCCGTGCCGGACGTGACCGACACGCAGGGCACGCCGCCGGTCCAGCGGGCCAGCTCGTCCTCGAACAGCCGGACCGCGGGGCCCGTGGTCAGCCAGTCGCCGCGCAGCACCTCAGCCACCGCCTCGATGTCGGACTCGATGATGGACTGCCGTCCGTAGGGCAGCATCAGCCGGCCACCATGTCACGCAGGTCGCGCACGGACAACCACCGGTCGTTGGTGTCGGAACGGTAGGAGAAGCCCTCGGGCAGCAGCTCGCCGGTCTGCGGCGCCTGGTAGCCCCAGGTCGCGATCGTGGGCTGGACGACGTAGCGGTCGGCCAGGCGGAGGGTGCGGCGGCCGTCGTCGGGGCCGATCATCTCCTCGTGCAGCTTCTCGCCCGGCCTGATGCCGATCTCGTAGACCGGGCTGTCGGGGGCCAGCGCCTCGGCCAGGTCGGTGATGCGCATGCTGGGGATGCGCGGCACGTAGAGCTCGCCGCCCTGCATGAGGTCGAAGGAGTCGACCACGAACCGCACGGCCTGGTCGAGGGTGATCCAGAACCGGGTCATGCGCTTGTCGGTGATCGGCAGGCTGCCGCCCTGCTCGGCCAGGCGCAGGAAGAACGGCACCACCGAGCCCCTGCTGCCCACGACGTTGCCGTAGCGGACGACGGCGAAGCGGGTCTCGTGGGCGGCGGCGTAGTGGTTGGCCGAGACGAACAGCTTGTCGGCGACCAGCTTGGTGGCGCCGTAGAGGTTGATCGGGCTGGACGCCTTGTCGGTGGACAGGGCGACGACCTTGCGCACGCCGCAGTCGATGGCCGCCTCCACCACGTTCTGGGACCCGGCGACGTTGGTGCGGACGTACTCGAACGGGTTGTACTCGGCGGTGTCGACCTGCTTGAGCGCGGCGGCGTGGACGACGTGGTCGACGCCGTGCATGGCGCGGGTGAGCCGGTCGCGGTCGCGTACGTCGCCGATGAACCAGCGCAGCCGGTCGTCGTCGCGGAAGAGCTGCTTGAGCTCGTACTGCTTCAGCTCGTCGCGGGAGAAGACCACCAGGCGGCGCACCCCGAGCGAGTCGAGCGCGTGGCGGATGAACGCCTTCCCGAACGACCCCGTGCCTCCGGTGATCAGAATGGACGATCCACTGAGAATGCTCACGCGGCCCCCTGAAAATCGCGCTGACGAACTGTGGTCGTTAGAGCTGGCCGGTAGCATAGCGCGATCGATCAACCACGTATGGTCACACGGGGGAATGTGGTTTTGATGCGTATTGTCGGAATCATCCAGGCTCGGATGGGGTCCACCCGGCTGCCCGGGAAGGTGCTGCGCGACCTCGGGGGGCGTTCCGTCCTGGGCTGGGTCGTGCGCGCCGCGCGCGAGTCGCGGGCGCTCGACGACCTCGTGGTGGCCACGACGACGCAGGACGCCGACGACGCGGTGGCCGCCGAGTGCGACCGGCTCGGCGTGGCCTGCCATCGCGGGCCCGTCGACGACGTGCTCACCCGGTTCGTGCAGGCGCTGGCCGGCCGGGAGGCGGAGGCGGTGATGCGGTTCACGGCCGACTGCCCGCTGCTCGACCCCGTCGTGATCAGGGAGGCGGCGCTGGTCTTCCGCGCGGTCCCGGGCCTCGACTACCTCAGCACGAGCCTGGCCAGGACGCTGCCGCGCGGGCTCGACGTGGAGATCGTCGGCCGGGCGGCCCTGGAGCGCGCCGACGCCGAGGCCACCGGATTCCACCGCACCCACGTGACCTCTCACGTCTACGCGCACCCGGGCGAGTCGCGGTTGCTCGGCCTCGCCCACCAGCCCGCGGCCGACGACCTGCGGGTCACCCTCGACACCGAGGACGACTGGCGGCTCATCGCCCGCGTGGTCGAGGAGCTGGGCGACGCCTGCGTCCCGGTGCGCACGCTGGTGAGCTGGCTGCGGGCCCGGCCCGAGGTCTGCGAGCTCAACGCCCACGTGCGCCAGAAGGAGCTGCAGGACGCATGAGCGGGCGGGTGGGCGTGCGCTGCGACGCCGCGGCGGGCAGCGGGGCCGGACATCTGGTGCGGTGCGTGGCGCTGGCCGAGGAGCTGTGCGCGCGGGGCGTCGAGGTGGTCTTCCTCGGCGCGGTCTCCGGTTCTGAATGGGCCATGGACCAGCTCAGGAGCCGTGGCCTGCCGCTGGTGGCCGCCCCCGGGCGGCCCGACCGGCTCGCCGCGCTGGCGTGCGAGCTGCGGCTCGACGCCGTGGTGCTGGACTCCTACGAGCTGCCCGAGGGCACCGGCGGGGCGCTGCGGGCGACGGGCTTCCCGGTGCTGGCGATCGTCGACGGCGACCCGCTGGGCCAGGAGGCCGACCTCTACCTCGACCAGAACCTGGGCGCCGAGGACCGGCCCTTCCCGCTGCCGCGCGACTCCTGGCGGCTCGCGGGCACCCGGTACGCGCTGCTGCGCGACAGCGTCCGGGGGCGGCGCAGGGTGCGGCAGCCGGGGCCGGTGCCGCGGGTGCTGTGCTTCTTCGGCGGCACCGACAGCGCGGGCGTGGCCCCCGCCTGGGCGGAGGCGCTGGCCTGCACGGGCGTGCCGTTCCAGGCCACGCTGGTCAGCCCGGAGCCGTTCGAGGCGGGCGAGGGCATCACCGTGATCCCGCCCACCGACCGGCTGCCCGAGCTGATGGCGGCCGCCGACCTCGTGGTCACCGCCGCCGGGTCGGCCATCTGGGAGCTGCTGCACCTCGGCGTGCCCACGGCGCTGAGCTGGGTGGCCGACAACCAGCTCGCCGGCTACCGGGCGCTGGTGGGCCGGGGGGTGGCCGCCGGGCTGGGCCGGGCGGCCGACGCCGAGGCCGTCGGCGTGCTCGCCCGGCTGCTCGCCGACCCCGCGCTGCGCGAGGAGCACGGCAGGCGGGGCGGCGGGCTGGTCGACGGCAAGGGCAGGGAACGCGTCGCCGACGCCTTCCTCGACCTGTGGATCAGATGAGGTCCCAGGTCAGCGGCGTGCCGAGGGGCGCGTCGCGGGTGAAGCGGCGGCCGGTCACCTCGTCGGCGGCGTCGGGGGGCAGGCCGCCGGCGGGGCGGATCGACCGTACGTTCTCGCTGGTCACCGCCTCGCCCGCGCGCACGTCGCGCACCACGTAGAGCGAGCGGCGAAAGCGCAGGCCCTCGCGCTCGGACTCGCGCGGCCCGAGCACCGGCCGGCCCAGCGACTGCCACGCGCGCTCGCTCTCCTCCACCAGCGCCGCCAGCTCGGGCGGCTCCAGTGAGAAGGCCGCGTCGACGCCGCCGTCGGCCCGCGACAGCGTCACGTGCTTCTCGATCAGGCACGCGCCCAGCGCGACCGCCGCCAGCGCGGCGCCGATGCCGGGGGTGTGGTCGGAGACGCCGACCTCGGCGCCGGTGAGCGCGGCCAGCAGCGGCAGCGAGCGCAGGTTGCTCTCGGCGGGGGAGGCGGGGTAGGAGGCGGTGCAGGAGAGCACGGCGAGCTGCGTGCAGCCCGCCTCGCGGGCCGCCGTCACCGCCGCCTCGATCTCGCCCGCCGTGGCCATGCCGGTGGAGATGACCAGCGGCTTGCCGGTGGAGGCGGCCAGCCTGATCAGCGGCAGGTCGACGATCTCCGACGACGCGATCTTGTACGCCGGCGTGTCGAGCTTCTCCAGCAGCTCCACGGCCGTGGGGTCGAAGGGCGCGGAGAAGGCCAGGAGGCCGTGCTCGCGGGCCCGCTCGAAGATCGGCTCGTGCCATTCCCAGGGGGTGTGGGCGCGTTCGTACAGCCGGTAGAGGTTCTCGCCGCCCCACAGCGCGTGCCCGTCGTTCAGGCGGAAGGCGGGGCCGTCGGCGTCGACGGTGATCGTGTCGGGCCGGTAGGTCTGCAGCTTCAGCGCGTGCGCCCCGCCGGCCGCCGCCGCGTCGACGATGGCGAGGGCCCGCTCCAGGCTGCCGTTGTGGTTGCCGGACATCTCGGCGATCACGAACGGCGGCCGGTCGGCCCCGATCGTCCGCCCTCCGATGGACATCATCCTTGCTCCTCCTTGGTCAGCTGGACGGCGACGACCTCGCGCGGCACCCCGTCAACAGGCATCCGGTAGGTCGCGACCTCGGTGAACCCGAACCGCCTGTGCAGCCGCCGTACCGACTCGTTGTCGGCCAGCACCTCGCCGCGCAGGGTCGTCAGCCCGAGCGGGCCGAACGCGTGGTCGATGGCGGCCCGCTCCAGGCCCACCCACGCCCTCAGCACCGCGCCGGACCGTTCGAGGCCGTCGAGGTCGAGGTAGAAGCCCCAGGAGGCGCTGTCGCCGTCGAGCTCCGAGTACGTCACCACCCCGGCGCGGGCCCCGGCGTGGTCGTAGATCAGCACCTGCCTGGCCGGGTCGGCGCGGACGGCGGACCACCAGCGGGCGTGCTCGTCCTCGGAGATCTCGTGGCCGGTGAAGCTGGCGGCGCGCACTTTCGGATGGTTGCGCCAGTGGCGCATAACGGGCAGATCATCGTTCCGGACGCGTCTCAGCACCGCTCCCCCTACCATTCGTGCTCGACTCATTGCACAACGTAGCGGATTCGATGCCGGGTAAAGAGCTCATCAGGGACGGGCATCGAACGCGGAACAAGCGAGGCGGCCACGGCATGCTGCCCTCGACCGCCTTCCACGAAAGCCAAGGAGCGTCATGATCCCCCTGCTCAGTGTCGTCGTCCCGGTCCACAACGTGGAGCCGTACCTGACGGAGTGCCTGAAATCGCTGGCCGCCCAGACCATGGAGGACTTCGAGGTCATCATGGTCGACGACGGCTCGGCCGACGGCAGCCGGCGGCTGGCCGACGACTTCGTGGCCCGAGATCCCCGCTTCACGCTGGTCGAGCAGCAGAACCTGGGGCCGGGGCCGGCCCGCAACGAGGGCGTCAGGCGGGCCAGGGGCACCTACCTGGCCTTCGCCGACAGCGACGACGTCGTGCCGCCGCACGCGTACGAGGTGCTGATCGCCAAGCTCGGGGAGACCGGCTCCGACCTGGCGTGCGGCGCGGTCAGGCGCATGGTGGACGGCGTGCTGGAGGAGTCGATCCTGCACGAGCGCGTCTTCCGGCGGCCGGTGCTGTGCACCCACATCACCGACAAGAAGGTGCTGGTCAGGGACCGTACGGTGTGGAACAAGGTGTACCGCGCCGACTTCTGGCGGCGGCACGGCCTGCGCTTCCCCGCCGGCATCTACGAGGACGTGCCGGTCGCCATGCAGGCCCACGTCCTGGCCACCAGCGTCGACATGGTGGACGACGTCGTCTACCACTGGCGCCGGCGCGACGAGGGGGAGACCTCGATCACGCAACGCCGCTCGCAGCTGCCCAACCTGCACGAGCGCCTGGCCGCCATCCGCGCGGTGCGCGCCTTTCTGGACGACGGCGCGCCGGAGCTGCTGCCCGAGTTCGACGCCCTGGTGCTGGAGAAGGACATCGTCTTCCTGTTCCAGGCGCTGGAGTCGGCGCGGGAGGCGGGCGAGGACCTGGTGCCGCTGCTGGGGCTGGCCGACGCCTGGCTGGACGAGCTGAGCCCGCGCGCGCTGGCCGGCGCGCCCTCGCTGCGCCGCCTGGAGCTACACCTGGTCCGGCGCGGCATGATCGACGAGCTGCGCGCGGTCCGCGACTTCCGCCGCAGCCGCGCGGACGGCACCCGGGTGCGCCCCCGCGGCTTCCGCACCGTCAACTGGTACGGCGACTACCCCTACTTCCGGCGGCGACGGCGGCTCGGCATCCCCGACGACGTCTACGACGCCCGCGACGAGCTCAAGCTGATCGCCAGGGTGGACGACTGCTCCTGGACGGGCGCCGCCTACCGCCTGCGCGGCGAGGTGGCCATCCACCGGGTCGAGCGCAAGGTGGGCAAGGTCAACGTGTGGCTGAGCGACGGCCGCCGCCGGGTGCCCCTGGAGGTCCGGCGCACCGGCCGCCACGGCGTGGTGGCCGACATCGACCCCAGGGCGCTCGAAGGCGGCGGCCCGACCTGGCGGCTCCTGGTCAAGGCCGAGACCCGGGGGCTGGTGCTCAAGGGCTCGTTCCGGGATGGAGACGCGCACGGTGCGTGGCGGTTTTCCCTGCAGGGTTGGTCAAGAAGCGGCATGGACATCCCCCAGTAGTTCCAGACAGTAATCGTCAGACGGCGGTCCGTAGCCATGCTGGGATCCATGAGGACCTATTCGCTGGATGACGTCTACGAGACACGCAAGCGGAGAGACTCCTGGTGGACCGTGTATTTCGTAGATCCGGTCGCCTGCCGGGTCGCCCTTCCCGTCGCCAACCGCACCCGGATCACGCCCAACGGGCTCACGGTGTTCTCGCTGGTCCTCGGCATGGTGTCGGCGGCCTGCTTCGCGCTGGACCAGCTCGTCGCCGGCGCCCTGATGTTCTACCTGAGCTTCACCATCGACTGCGTGGACGGCAAGATAGCCCGGCTCAAGGGCACGGGGACGCCCTTCGGCCTCTGGCTGGACTACGTGGGGGACCGGGTCAGGGTCGTCCTGTGTGCCGGGGGGCTGGCGTACGGGCAGTACGTCCTGACGGGCGATGTCCGCTACGTGGTGCTCGGCGCGGCGGTGGCCGTGCTCGACCTGTTCAGGTACGTCAACGCCCCGCAGATGAAGCGGGTGCGCGAGGCGGTCAGGGAGGAGCGGGGCGAGCCGGAGCTGCCCGGCGAGGACACCGTCCCGCTGGAGTGTGCGCCCGCGGACCTCGACCTGCACCTGCTCGTGGAGCGCGGTCCGCGCCCCGGCGGCCGCAGGCGGCGGCTGCCTTCCTTCTTCAGGCGCCTCAACAGGTTCCTGGCCAGGCACCGGGTGCGTTCGCACCTGATCAGCGGCATCGAGTTCCACGCCGCGGTCTTCGTGGTGGCGCCGCTCGCGGGGGCGTGGGCGCTGATCCCGCTCGCCATGGCCGCCGGCGTCCTGCTCCTGGCCAACGAGATCTTCCTTGTCTACCGGATGTGGCTCTTCACGCGCAGGCACAGCGTGCCCTCCCAGGAGAGCCGAGAGCACGTTCTCGTCTAAGTTTTCGGGGGTTAGTACGAAATGTCCGACCGGCCAGTCTTCGTCATTGGATGCCCGCGATCCGGCACCACGATGCTCCAGCTCATGCTCCACTCGCACCCGCGCATGGCGGTGCCGCCGGAGACGCGCTTCCTCGTTCCCGCTTATTACCGGCGCCGCACATGGGGCGACCTGCGGGTCCCCCAGCGGCGCAAGGCACTGGCGCAGTGGATCGCGACCGACCGCAGCACGAAGTTCCGCGAGCTCAAGATCGACAAGGACGAGTTCATCCGGCAGGCCGTGGAGGGGCCGGGCTCGCTCGGCTCGGTCATCGGCACCGCCTTCCGCATGTACGCCGACCGCTTCGACAAGGCCCGCTGGGGCGACAAGAGGCCCAGCTACGTCAAGCAGACCGACCTGCTGCTGCGCCTCTTCCCCGACGCCCAGTTCATCCACCTGATCAGGGACGGCCGCGACTGCGTGGCCTCGCTGAAGGAGATGCCCTGGTACACGCTGGACTCCTTCCACGCGATCTCCACCTGGGCCGAGGCCATCGACGCCGGCGAGCGGCTGCGGCGCACGTTGCCCGACGACACCTACTACGAGCTGCGCTACGAAGACCTCACCGACGACCCGATGACCGAGATGAAGAAGCTCTGCCACTTCCTGGAGGAGGACTTCGCGCCGTCGATGATCTCCCCCCGCGAGGCCGCCGTCCAGGCCGTACCGCAGCACAAGGTCTGGCACAGCAACACCCACCGCGAGGTCACCCGCAGCCGCGTCGGGAGCTGGGCCAACCGCCTGGACGACTGGGAGATCGCGCTCTGCGAGCACGTCCTCGGCGAGCGTCTCCAGGCCAACGGGTACGAGCTGACCGGCGCGCCCAGGCCGGCCAAGGAGCACGTGACGGCCTGCCAGAAGACCATGCAGAAGCGCAAGGCCAGCCGGTCGCGCAAGGCCATGCGGGACCGCTTCAACCGGTTGCGCGAGCCCAGCCCGGTCGGCGCGCTGCTCACCTCCACGCAGAAGTCGCTGGCCGGCATCCCGCAGCAGCGTCCCGAGGTGACCGTCTAGCGCTCGATGTGGGCGAACAGCCGCTCCCAGCGGTCCAGCACGTGGTCGAGGCGGAACGCCTCGGCCCGTGCCCGGGCGGCGGCCCCCAGCCGCCGCCGCTCCGGCGCCGACCCCATCAGCGCGGCCAGCTCGGCGGCGAACGCGTCCACGTCCCCCGGCGGCACCCGTACCGGGCCCGCCGAGCGCACGCCGCCCGACACGTCGAAGGCCACCGACGGCACCCCGTGGGCGCACGCCTCCAGCAGCACGACCGGCAGGCCCTCGTGCTCGCTGGTCAGTGCCACCAGCGAGGCGTTCAGGTACTCCTCCCGCATCCGACGAGCGGGCACCAGGCCGCGGAAGACCACCCGGTCCGCGACGCCCTCCCGGGCCGCGTGCGCCCGCAGCCGCTCCCGTTCCGCGCCGTCGCCGATCAGGTGCAGCTCCCAGGACGGCGGCGCCTCGGCCCGCGCGAACGCGCTGATCAGCCGGTCGAACCGCTTGACGCCCTCCAGCCGCCCCACGCCCAGCACCCGCGGCACGTCCAGCGCCGACGTCTCCCGCGGCCAGGCGCCCAGCGGGTTGGGCAGCGTCCAGGCGTTGGGCAGCAGGGCGTGCTCGGCGAAGGCCCAGGCGTCGTCGTCGCTGAGGAAGAGCGCCTGGTCGAGGTCGGGGTAGTGCTTCTTGATCGAGGCCAGGTGCCAGCAGTCGCGGGCGTGGCCGTAGGAGCCGTGGTACTGGCCGATCGAGCGGAACCCGGCGGGCAGCAGCCCCGACAGCCTGGCCACCACCGACGGCGACGTCAGCACCGCGTACCCGGGGCGCACGCCGCGCAGCAGCTCCTTCACCCTGCGGTCGGCCACCCGCCTGGCCAGCGGGCCCTGCTCGCCGGGCGGGCCGCCCACGACGTGCTGCCGGTAGAGCGGCCGGTCCACGTAGCGGAAGGGCGCGGCGGCGCGGTGCAGGCCGACGACGTGCACCTCGTGGCCGCGTTCCGCCAGGCCCTGGGCCAGGGTGTGGGTGACCTGCTGGACGCCGCCGAGCGTGTCGGCGTCCAGGCAGGCGAAGACGACGGTCATCGCGTGCGCCCTTCGAAGAAGTCGTCCACGATGCGGGCGGAGGCGTCGCCGTGCTCGTCGGCGCACCACAGGGCGCGGAAGGCGGCGTACTTGGCGGCGAAGGCGGCGTGCACCTCGGGCAGGTTCCGCAGCACGTCCACCAGCTCCGCCGTGGTCGTCACGCACGGGCCCGGGGCGATGGCGGGCAGGTCGTGGTAGACGCCGCGCTCGGAGAGCCGGTAGTCGTCCCAGTCGTCGATGAGGAACACCATCGGCCGGCCGGTCAGCGCGTAGTCGCACATCACCGACGAGTAGTCGGTCAGCAGCGCGTCGGAGGCCAGCATCAGGTCGTTGATCTCCGGATAGGACGCGGCCGGCCGCACGAAGTGCCTGAGCCGTTCGGGCGGGTCGTACTTCTCGACCGGATGCGTGCGCAGCACCACCACCCACTCGCCGGCCAGCTCCGCGGCCATGAGGTCCAGGTCGGCGCGTACCGAACGGCCGCTCGTCCTGTCCCGGTCGCGGTAGGTGGGCGCGTAGAGCAGGACCTTGCGCCCCGGCGGGATCTCCAGCCGGGCCCGCACGTCGCCGGCCGCCTCCGCCCGCACCAGCGCGTCGCAGCGCGGGGTGCCGCACCGGTAGACCTTGCCGTCGTAGCCGTTGGAGGGCAGGAACACCCGTGAGAACTCGGCGCTCGGTGAGACCAGCGCGTCCCACCGGGCGACGGCGGCCCGCCACTGCTCGCGCGGCCGGTCGAAGTCGCCGCGCAGGTCGGGCGCGTCGAAGCCGATCGACTTGATGCCCTGCCCGTGCCAGGTCTGCAGGTAGCGGGTGCCGGGCGGCTTGGGGTAGTCCAGCGGGAAGCCGTGGCTGTCCACCCAGATCCCGGCGCGGGCCATCGTCCACAGGTAGCGCCAGCTGCCCCGGCGGACCAGCCGCACGTCGGCGGGGAAGTTCTTGCGGCCCTTGGCGACCGACCAGACCGCCTCGATCGGCAGGCCGCGCCGCCGCACCTCCTCGTAGATGGCGCGGGGGCTGCCGTTGTAGCCCTTGCCGACGTCCGACTCGAACAGGGCGAGGTCGTCGCGCCGCGGCACCACCCTGATCAGCAGCTTGTACGCGCACAGCTTGGCGCGCGGCGTGTTGAGCTTGCTGAGCAGCAGCCGCCGCGCCCGCCGCAGCGCCGAGCGGGTGCGCGAATGCGTGCGCACGCACAGGTAGGCGGCGTAGCCCTCGGCCTTCACCGTGCAGCCGGGCAGCTCGATCGGCTCCAGGTTGGGGTCCACGATCAGCCGGTCGGTGGTGACGTGGCCGTCGGAGCGGCGCCGGAAGCCGATGCGCGGGTCGCTCCTGCCGCAGGGCGCGAAGACGACCTCGCTGACGTAGCCGCCGTCGTCCGAGGGGACCGGCTGGATCGGCACCCGTTCCCGGCCCGCCTCCAGGAAGGCGTCCCACTCGGCCGGCAGCACGCCGAACGGGTCGTAGGTGCGCACGGTCATCCGCACCCGCTCGCCGTTCGTGGCCAGGCCGGTCACCTCGTGCCGCAGCCGGGAGTCGGTGTAGGGCAGCTCGGCCAGGCGCAGCGCGGTGATGTCCAGCCCCGGCGCGGCCGTGGTGCCCCAGTACGTGCGGCCGTCCACCTGCACTGCCGCCCGCGGCGCGGCCCGCGGGCCGGTCAGCGAGCCGGCCGCCACGCGCAGGTCCTCGATCCGGTCGTCCAGGATGAGCCGGCAGCAGACCCGGTCCATCGGCTCGATCCGGTCGAACACCGCGCCGGGAATCTCCTCCAGGTACGGCCGCACGACCGAGGCGAACTCCTTGACCCACACCAGGTCGCGCGCGGGCAGCGGATTGAGGTAGACCCGCAGGTCCTGCCGCAGGAACCGGTACTGCCGGTGCGGCACCAGGTCGTGGGCGCCGTAGCCGCGCAGGATGTCGTCGCTCAGCCGGGCCGCGATCACCCGCTGCCGCACGTTGTCCATCTCGTCGATGCTCAGGGAGATCGACTCGTTCGAGCTCGCCCGGTGCCAGTGGTAGACCACCCACGGCACGATCGCGAACCGGCGGGCCAGCGCGTACAGCTCGGTGGCGAAGACGTGGTCCTCGTAGTAGATGTCCTCGGGGAAGCGCAGCACGTTGTCGCGCAGCCAGGCGACGTTGTAGAGCTTGTTGGTGCTGAAGGAGTCGAGGAAGAGCTCGGGCTCCGCGCGGATGCCCTCGACCACCCGCCGCCGGGCGAACAACGACGGATAGTACGGGCGCAGCCGTCCGTCCCGCTCGAACAGCCGGGAGATCTGCCCCGACACGAAGTCGGCGCCGGTGCGCTCGATCTCGGTGAGCAGGCTCTTGCACGCGTGCCTGGGCAGCTCGTCGTCGCTGTCGAGGAACATGGCGTACGGCGCCCTGGCCGCGTCGATGCCGTCGTTGCGCGGGGCTCCGCAGCCGCCGCTGTTGCTCTGCCTGCGCAGGTAGCGCACCCGTGGGTCCTCGGCCATGAGCCGCGCGGCCACCTCGGGCGTGCCGTCCGTGCTCGCGTCGTCGGAGATGATCACTTCCAGGTCGCGCAACGTCTGCCGCAGCACCGAACGCACGGCCCTGGGCAGGCGGGCCGCGTCGTTGTACGAGATCACGACGACGCTGCAGTCCGGCATGCCCATGTCCCCCCAGAAATGACCTGCGGGAATGGCACTTCCCCCCGATAGCGGGGAGTGACCGGACTTTATGCTGTTTTTGCTGAAAATCAGCGCATAAGGCGACGAACCACCCAGATGAGGATCGTGAGCGCCAGCAGGCCGCCCGCGATCGGCGCAAGCCGCCTGAGCAGCGGCTGCCCGGCGATCTCCATCAGGTCGAGCGCCTCCTCGTCGGGCGTGCGCGAGGTCCGCAGCGTGCCCGCGGGCCGCACGTCCGGCTCGGGGACGGTCACCGCGCTCAGGTGCCGCTCCTCCTCCTGGGGCTGTTCCTGGGGTGCGACCGGCTCCACCATGGGCTCGGAGAGCAGCTGGGCAAGGTTGCCGGCGAACCGGTCGATCAGCTTGGCCCCGACCTCGGCCATGACCCCGCGCCCGAACTGCGCCGGCCGCCCGGTCACGTTGAACGTCGTCTCCACGGCCACCGACGTGCCGCCCTCGGCCGGCGTCATGCGCGCCCTGACCGTGGCCGAGGCCGTGCCGGAGCCCCTGGCCTCCTTGCCCGACGCCTGGATGGCCAGCGTGTGGGAATCCTTGTCGACGTCCTCGAACCTGGCCGAGCCCCGGTAGGTGACGGTGATCGGGCCGACCTTGACCTTCATCCGGCCGGTGAACTCGTCGCCCTCGAAGATGTCGAGCGTCGCCCCGGGCAGGCACGGCGCGACCCGCTCGACGTCGAGCAGCACCGCCCACGCCTGCTCGACCGGAACCGGGACAGTGAACTCGTGCTCGAACCGCATCGCCATCGATCCGCTCCTTCCGAGGTTG
This sequence comes from Nonomuraea sp. NPDC001636, assembly GCF_040298265.1. Classification (NCBI taxonomy): domain Bacteria; kingdom Bacillati; phylum Actinomycetota; class Actinomycetes; order Streptosporangiales; family Streptosporangiaceae; genus Nonomuraea; species Nonomuraea sp. NPDC001636. Next base: position 24,122 of record NZ_JBEOZT010000029.1, on the reverse strand, counting down.
GTTGCGACACTACGTCGGGGCGGGGGCGCCCGGAAGAGGCGCCCCCGCCTCACTCAGGGGGTCCCGGCGGCCGTGCGCACTGCCCGATGGGTCAGCACCCGGGCCAGGTGACGGCGGTAGTCGGGCTGGGCGTGCAGGTCGGCGGGGGGCGAGGTGCCCTCCGCCGCCTCCTCGCACGCCTGCCGCACCCGGTCGCCGAGCTCGACGCCGCGCAACGCGTTCTCGGTCGCGCGGGCGCGCACCGGGGTCGGGCCCATGTTCGTCAGCGCGACCCTGGCCTCGGCGATCGAGCCGTTGGCCCGCCTGACCGCGGCCGCCACGCCGACGATCGCCCACGACTGCGCGGTCCGGTGGAACTTCTCGTAGTGGAAGCCCCAGCCCTCGCCCAGCTTCGGCAGCTTCACGCCGACCAGGATCTCCCCGGCGCGCAGCGACGTCTCCAGGTAGTCGACGAAGAACTCGGCGGCCGGGATCTCCCGCTCGCCCCCCGCCGACGCGGCCACGATCACGCCGTCCAGCGCCAGCACCACGGCCGGCAGGTCACCGGCCGGGTCGGCGTGCGCCAGCGAGCCGCCGAACGTGCCCCGGTGCCTGATCGCGCGGTCGGCCACCCTGGCCGTGGCCAGCGCCACCAGCGGGGCGCCGGCGTTCACCACCGGCGACCGCATGACCTCGTCGTGCGTGGCCAGCGCGCCGATGAAGACGTGGTCGCCCCGGTCGTGCACGCCGTTCAGGCCGGGCAGCCGCCCGAGGTCCACCAGCTTGGACGGATACGCCAGCCGCAACCGCAACAACGGCAGCAACGACTGCCCACCGGCCAGCGCCTTGGCGTCCTCGTCGGCGGCGAGCTCCGCGCAGGCCGCCGAGAGCGAGTCGGGACGCACGTAGTCGAACGGTGCGGGGATCATCGCCGCGCTCCTTCCAGCGCTCGCCAGACACGCTCGGGCGTGCACGGCATCCGGATGTCGCCGACGCCGTAGGGCCGCAGCGCGTCCACGATCGCGTTCACCACCGCCGGGGTGGAGGCGATCGTGCCCGCCTCGCCGACGCCCTTGACGCCCAGCGGGTTGCCGGTCGCGGGGGTCTCGGTGCGGTCCGTGGTGAACGACGGCAGGTCCGCCGCCGACGGCAGCAGGTAGTCGGCCATGGTCGTGGTCAGCAGGTTGCCCTCGGAGTCGTAGACGGCCTCCTCGAACAGCGCCTGCGCCACGCCCTGCGCGATGCCGCCGTGCACCTGGCCCTCGACGATCAGCGGGTTGACCACCTTGCCGACGTCGTCCACGGCCACGTACGAGCGGATCCTGGTCATGCCCGTCTCGGTGTCCACCTCCATCGCGCACAGGTGCGTGCCGTGCGGGAAGGAGTAGTTGTCCGGGTCGAAGGTGGCCTCGGAGTCCAGCCGCGCCTCCACGCCGTCGGGCAGGTCGTGCGCCTGGAACGCGGCGTAGGCCAGCTCCTGGATCGTGCGGCCCGACCCGGTGCCGCGCACCTTGAACACGCCGCCGTCGAACTCCAGGTCGTCGGGCGAGCACTCCAGCATGTGGGCGGCCAGCCTCCTGGCCTTCTCCCTGACCTTCTCGCACGCCTGGAGCACGGCGATGCCGCCCACGACCAGCGAGCGCGAGCCGTAGGTGTCCATGCCCTTGTGCGCGACGGCCGTGTCGCCGTGCAGCACCCGCACGTCCTCGAACGGCACGCCCAGCGCGTCGGCCACGATCTGGCTCCACGCCGTCACGTGCCCCTGGCCGTGCGGGGACGTGCCGGTGATGACCTCGACCTTGCCGGTCGGCAGCATGCGCACCGAGCCGTGCTCCCAGCCGCCCGCCCCGAACCTGGCCGCCCCGAGCAGCCTCGACGGCGCCAGCCCGCACATCTCCGTGTACGTGCTGACCCCGATCCCGAGCTGCACCGGATCGCCCCGGTCCCGCCGGTCGGCCTGCTCGGCCCGCAGCTTGTCGTAGCCGAACAGCGACAGCGCCCGCTCCGTGGCCGCCTCGTAGTTGCCCGAGTCGTAGGTCAGCCCCGAGATCGTCGTGTACGGGAACTCCTCGTGCCTGATCCAGTTGCGCCGGCGCACCTCCAGCGGGTCCAGGCCCAGCTCGGCGGCGAGCTCGTCCATCGTCCGCTCGATGCCGAACGTCGCCTCAGGACGGCCCGCGCCCCGGTAGGCGTCCGTGGGCATCTTGGTGGTGAACACGCCCCGGCAGCCGAACTCGTAGGCGTCCATCTTGTAGATCGCGTTGAACATGGACGCCCCGAGCAGCGGCACCCCCGGCGTCACGAGCATCAGGTACGCGCCCATGTCGGCCAGCAGGTCGACCTGGAGGCCCCGGATGCGCCCGTCGGCGTCGGCCGCGAGCCGGATGTGCTGGAGCTGGTCGCGGCCGTGGTGCACGGTCAGGTTGCCTTCGGAGCGGGACTCCGTCCACTTGACCGGGCGGCCCAGCCGGCGCGCCATCAGCAGGCAGAGCACCTCCTCGGCGGTGACCTGCAACTTCGAGCCGAACCCGCCGCCCACGTCGGGGGCGATCACCCGCAGGTCGTGTTCGGGGATGCCGGTCACCACCGCGAGCATGACGCGCAGGATGTGCGGGATCTGGGTGGAGGTCCACATCGTGAACGAGTCGCCGTCGGTGTCCACCAGCACCGCCCGCGGCTCCATCGCCGTCGGGATGAGCCGCTGCTGCACGTACGTCCGGTCCACGACGACGGCGGCGCCCTCGAACGCCGCGTCGATGTCACCCGAGGTGATCTTCATGGAGAACGCCTGGTTGCCCGCCTCGTGCACCTTCGGGCTGTCCGGCGACAGCGCCTCGGTCATGTCGAGCACCGCGGGCAGCGGCTCGTAGTCGACCTCGATGGCCTCCAGCGCGTCGGCCGCCCGGTACCGGTCGGTCGCGACCACGCAGGCCACGGCCTCGCCGACGTACCGGACCTCGGAGGTGGCCATCGGCGGGTGGTCGGGGATGACGACGTCGTCGGTCACCGGCCACGCGCACGGCAGGCTGCCCTGCTCGGCGGCGAAGTCCTGGCCGCTGAACGCGGCCACCACGCCGGGCAGGCCGCGGGCCGCCGACACGTCCACGCGGGTGATCCGGGCGTGGGCCATCGGGCTGCGCAGGAACATCACGTGCAGCGTGCCGGGCCTGGAGAGGTTGTCCGTCCAGCGCGTACGCCCCGTCAGCAGCCTGGCGTCCTCCTTGCGCCGGCGCGGCCGGCCCACCTCGTGCACGCCGGCCGGCTCGTTGATCTGGCCGCTGCCGGCGATCTGCCCGGCGACGGCCTCGGGGCTCAGCTCGCTCACTGCGTCCTCACCGCCTGCCCCATCTCCTGCGCGCCGCGCTTCACCGCGCGCACGATGTTGCAGTAGCCGGTGCAGCGGCACAGGTTGCCCTCCAGGCCGTGCCTGATCGACTCCTCCGACGGCTCCGGGTCCTCACGGACCAGGTCGATCGCGGCCATGACCATGCCGGGGGTGCAGTAGCCGCACTGCAACGCGTGCTCTTCGTGGAAGGCCCGCTGCATCGGGTGCATCGACCCGTTCGCGCCCAGGCCCTCGACGGTGACGACGTCGCCGCCGTCGGCCTGCACGGCGAGCACGGAGCAGCTCTTCACGCTCTTGCCGTCGAGCAGCACCGTGCAGGCGCCGCAGTTGCTGGTGTCGCAGCCGACCGGGGTGCCGGTCCGGCCGAGCCGCTCACGTAGTAGATGGACGAGGAGGAGCCGCGGCTCGACGTCCTCCTCGTACTTGATCCCGTCGACGGTGACGGTGATTCGGGGCATACGTCCTCCCTCAGGAGCAGGGGGAAAGGCGGACACACCCGAAACTACGCCGGTGTTTTTCCCGGTCAAGGGTTACTTGCCGCGGACCACCCGAGCGATGATCGCCACCACCCCCGCGAAGGCCAGCCCCACCACGGTCAGCCCCACCAGGACCAGCGCGTCCGTGAGCACGCGGGTCACCACCAGGATGCCGAGCACCACGAACAACGTGCCGCTCAGCAGGGCCATCCAGTCGGTCCGGTGCAGGCGCCGGACCCGCTCGACGTCACGCGCCACGCCGCACCTCCATGTCGCCGAGGCCGCCCCGCAGGTTCAGCACGATCGTGAACTCCTCGTCCCCGGACCTGACCTCGGGCTCCAGCACCTTGTCGAACTTGACGTCCACGCCGCCCCTGATCGACTGGTCGACCTTGATGTCGCCGACCTTGTTCATCGCGTGCACCTCGACCCTGGCCGTCGGCGGCACGATCACCGTCAGCTCGCCCACGGAGACCCGGGCGTCGAACGTCAGGCTCGTCCCCGGCAGCGCCTTCAGCTCCGTCAGGTCCAGCCGGCCGTCGCCGACGCCGACGTCGTAGACCTTGCCCGCCTCCGACGGCTTGGTCAGGTACCAGGTGGAGTCGCCGAAGTTGCGCGGCAGGCCGCCCAGCATCAGCCCCACGCCGATCAGCAGCGCGACCGTGGTGCCCGCCGCGACGAGACCGGCGCCGCGGCCCCACCAGGCGGCGATGAGCAGCCCGGCGCCGATGGTGATGAGCACGGCGCCGCCGACGATGGTCGGGCTCACGCCCGCGGCCGACCTGGCCTGGACCGCCACGACGATCCCTCCCACTATGATCGCGAGCAAGATGGTGATGACGCCGATGAACGACTTGGGGCGTCGGGCCCGGGGTGCCGGGGCGGGGGCCGGGCGGCCGTACAGTGCGGGGTCGTAGGGCGACTGGCCGGGCCGCCTGGCCGGGTCGAGCGGGCGGTAGGGACCCTTCGGGGCGAAGGGCTCGCCGTAGCCGCTGTAGTCGATCGCGGTCCTGGGCTGGGGGCGGTAGGCGGGCGGCTCCTGCCGCGACGCCGCCTGGGCCTCAGCTTGCGGCCGCGGCTGCGGCTGCGGGGCCTCGACCTGCGTCTTCGGGGCCTCAGGGGCCTCAGGGGCCTCTGTGCCGGGCGTCCGCTCCTGGCGGGTCGCGTCGCGGGGGAGCTGGTGCTCCGCCGTCACGGCGCCGGCGGACTCCATCGCCTGTGCGGCCTCGATCTTCGACATCTCGGCCCGGCCGGCCTCCGCCTGTCCCGCCTCAGGGGTCTCGGGCCGGTCCGTACGGGGCGTCTCGGCCTGCCGGCCGGCCGACATCGCCCGCAGCCGCGCGGCCACGGCCTCGGCGTGCGCGGCGGCCGTCAGCCTGGGGGCCGGGGCCGGGGCCGGGGCCGGGGACTCGGGGTGGGCCGCCACGGTGTCGCCGAGGCCGGACCAGCCGGGTTCGGCGGGACGCACCCGAGGTGCGGACGCGGGCGGCGCGTAGGGCGGCGCGGACGGCTCCGCGTCGGGGGAGCGCCGGCGACCGAGCCGCTCGGGCATCGAGCGGGCCAGCCCCAGCAGGTCGACGCCTCTGGAGTGGGCCGCGAGCAGCGAGACGGCCAGCAGCACGCCGACCACCAGCGTGCCGGTGTCGAGCCAGACGGTCGCGAGGTTGAGCGCGAGGCCGAACCCGAGCACCGCCGTGAGCAGCGCCATCACGGCCTCGGCGTCGAGGTCGCGGCGGGTCCACTGCTCGATGATCCCCGGCCCGCCGTTGGGCTCCTTCATCAGCAGGTAGGCCGCGATGTACAGGAAGATCCCGATGCCCGAACCGAGCAGGAGCACGGCGAACGCCACGCGGAACACCACGGGGTCGATGCCGGTGTGCCGCCCGAGACCGGCGCAGACACCCATGAGGAAGCGCCCCTCGCTGCTGCGTCGCAGCTCCCGGGGCGGGGCGGCGGGTTGCCTGGGCGGAGCTTCTGTCATGGAACCATCGTGGACCGTCGGGCGGGGTGGCCGCATCCGGGAGACCCCTGACTCGACCCTGGGGGTTGTTCCCTGATGCCCGAAGTGCCCGCGACATGTGACGATGGCGATGTTATGGCAGACCAGAAGACACTTGCCGAGCCCACCGGCGATCGACCCTATCGCCGGATGCTCCGCCCCATGGAGGGCCGCCTGCTCGGCGGCGTGGCCCAGGGGCTGGCGGCGCAGCTCTCCCTCGATCCCGTCGTGATCAGGCTGATGTTCGTGCTGCTCAGCGTCGTGGACGGGGTCGGCATGGTGGCGTACGCCGTGCTGTGGATGATCACTCCGCGGGAGCCGTACGAGGGGCCGCCGCCGCAGCGCGACTGGAGCCAGCTGGCCGCGTTCAGCGCGATCGGCGTGGCGCTGGCCGCGTTCGGCTGGCTGACCGGGGCCTCGAAGGGCGGGATCGGCATGTTGCCGTTCGCCGTCGGCGGCATCGGCGCGCTCATCCTGTGGCAGCAGGCCGACCCGGAACGCCGCAAGAACTGGGTCAGCGGCGCCACCAAGAGCATCCGGACCAACCGGGTGCGCACGCTGCTCGGCGTGACGCTGGTCGTCATCGGCGCGGCCGGCTTCCTGTACGCCCAGGGCGAGCTGGCCCAGGCCAGGCCCGGTCTGCTGTTCACCGTCGTCGTGGTCGGCGGCATCGCGGTCATCGCCGCGCCCTGGCTGGCCGGCCTGTGGAAGGAGCTGCAGCTCGAACGGCGCGAGCGCATCCGGCAGGAGGAACGCGCCGAGGTGGCCGCCATGGTGCACGACTCGGTGCTGCACACCCTCACCCTCATCCAGCGCGTCTCCCACGACCCCCGCGAGGTCACCCGGCTGGCCCGCTCCCAGGAGCGCGAGCTGCGCAACTGGCTCTACCAGCCCGCCCAGGACGCCGACGCCACCGTGGCCGCCGCCGTCCGCCGGATCGCGGCCGAGGAGGAGGACTCGCACGGCGTGCCCATCGAGGTCGTCTGCGTCGGCGACATCGACCTCGACCCGCAGGGCAAGCTGGCGGCGATGCTCGCGGCGTCCAGGCAGGCGATGGTCAACGCGGCGAAATATTCTGAGAGCCCGGCCATCTCCGTCTACGCGGAGGTGGAGGGCTTGGAGGTGACCATCTTCGTGAAGGACCGCGGCAAGGGCTTCGACCTTGAGTCGGTGCCCCTCGACAGAATGGGCATCAGGGAGTCCATCATCGGGAGAATGGAACGTCACGGCGGCACGGCCAGGGTCCGCACCGAGCCCGGCGAGGGCACGGAAGTGATGCTGACGATGAAGGTGGACAAGCAATGACACGCGTGTTGATCGTCGACGACCACCGGCTGTTCAGATCCGGCGTACGCGCGGAGCTGGGCGACTCGATCGAGGTCGTGGGCGAGGCGGAGGACGTCGAGACGGCGGTCAAGGCCATCGCCGAGCACCAGCCCGACGTGGTCCTGCTCGACGTGCACATGCCCGGCGGCGGCGGCCAGGAGGTGCTGCGCCGCGTCCTCAGCACCGGCTCGCAGGTGCGCTTCCTCGCGCTGTCGGTCTCCGACGCCGCCGAGGACGTCATCGGCGTCATCAGGGGCGGCGCGCGCGGCTACGTCACCAAGAACATCAGCGGCAAGGAGCTCACCGACGCCATCCGCCGGGTGGCCGATGGCGACGCGGTCTTCTCGCCGCGGCTGGCCGGGTTCGTCCTCGACGCCTTCGCCTCCTCCGAGGCGCCCTCGATCGATCCCGAGCTCGACTCGCTGACCCAGCGCGAGCGCGAGGTGCTGCGGCTGATCGCCCGCGGCTACGCGTACAAGGAGATCGCCAAGGAGCTGTTCATCTCGGTCAAGACCGTGGAGACGCACGTGTCGTCCGTGCTGCGCAAGCTCCAGCTCTCCAACCGGCACGAGCTGTCCCGCTGGGCCACCGCGCGCCGCCTCGTCTGACCTTGCCCTCTGGACCGTTACAAGGTCGTTACGGCGATCGGTAGACGAATCAGGCGTCTCAGTAGTCACACATGGAAGGAGAAGCACATAATCCAGGAGTAACCCCCTTGAATCGCGTCCCCCGGTTGCTTGCCATGGTCGCACTGGTCTCGGCTGCGGCCTGTTCGGCAGAAGGCGTGCCAGCCTCGCAGGCCCCGGCGGTCCGGACGACCGCCTCCGTGGGCGTCGCCGCGGCTGCCCACGTCGCGGCTCCGGCCAAGAAGGTCAAGCTCGACATCGCCGACATCACGCCCATGGCGGAGACGGCGGAGAAAGTCGGTGTCGGTTTCCCGATCATCGTCACGTTCGACCGGGATGTGAAGGACAAGGCCGCCGTGGAGGCGCTGCTGGAGGTCCAGGCCGACAAACCGGTCGAGGGCGCCTGGCGCTGGGTGTCGGCCCGCAAGGTCATCTACCGGACGAAGACGTACTGGAAGCCGCACCAGAAGGTGCTGTTCACCGCGCGCCTCAGCCAGCTGCCCGGCAACAAGGCCGAGGACGTCACCCGCCGCTTCGCCGTCGGCACCGCGAACATCTCGGTCGTCGACACCCGCAGGCACCAGATGAAGGTCTACCGGGACGGCAGGATCGCCAAGAAGATCGCGATCAGCGCCGGCCGCGGCGGGCTCATGCGCAACGGCGTGGACGTCTACCTCACCACCAGCGGCGTGCACCTCACCATGGGCAAGAAGTCCGTCGAGACGATGACGTCGTCCTGGATGGGGGTGACCGACCCCAAGGACCCGCGCTACTACAAGGAGGAGATCCCTTGGGCGGTGCGCATCTCCGACAGCGGCGAGTACGTGCACCAGAGCGCCGGCTACTACCAGTACCTCGGCCGCTCCAACCAGAGCCACGGCTGCGTGCGGGCCACCCCGCAGGGCGCCAAGTGGTTCTACGGCATCGCCCAGCGCGGTGACGTCGTCAAGATCACCGGCACCAAGCGCAAGCTCGACTGGCGCAACGGCTGGAGCTACTGGCAGCTCAACTGGACCCAGTGGAAGCAGGGCAGCGCCCTCAAGCCCTGACCCGGAAGCAGAGCGGCAGGGCCGCCTCCAGGCGCCCTGCCCTCACCGCCGCAAACCAGATGCGCCACCCCCCTGATCCGCCCCGCGCCGTCGGGCGCCCGGCCTCCGTCGAGAGGTGGGCGCCCGTTGACCCTCAGGGGTCAGAGCTTCTCCAGGGGGGCGTACGCCAGCAGCAGCGTCTTCTCCCCGTCGGCGCCGAAGTCGATCTTGACCTTGGTCTTCTCCGCCACCCCGTCCACGGCCACCACCGTGCCGAGCCCCCACTTGTCGTGCGTCACCCGATCGCCGGGCGTCAGCGACAACATCTGCCGCGACCCGCCGCTCCTGGGCGCCGGCCGCGCAGCCGGCTCCCGCCGCGTCGCCGCGCTCCACGCCGACTTCTCGGGGTCGGTACGCCAGTCGATGAGCTGCCCCGGCACCTCGTTGACGAACCGCGAGGCCGGGTTGAACGACGGCGACCCCCACGAGCTGCGCACCGCCGCCCGCGTGAGGTAGAGCCGCTTCTGCGCCCGGGTGATGCCGACGTAGGCCAGCCGCCGCTCCTCCTCCAGCTCCTTCGGCTCGCCCAGCGACCGGACGTGCGGGAACACGCCGTCCTCCATCGCGGTCAGGAACACGACCGGGAACTCCAGCCCCTTGGCCGTGTGCAGCGTCATCAGCGTGACGACGCCCTGCCCGCCGTCGGCGTCGGGGATCTGGTCGGCGTCGGCGACCAGCGACACCTGCTCCAGGAACTCCACCAGCGTGCCTTCCGGGTTGGCCTCCTCGAACTCCGAGGCCACCGAGACGAGCTCGTTGAGGTTCTCCAGGCGGGACTCGTCCTGGGGGTCTTCCGAGGCCTCCAGCTCGGCGCGGTAGCCGGTGGCCACCAGGATCTCCTCGGCCAGCGTCGACGGCGGCACGCCCTCGGCCTTGGCGATCAGCTCCTCCAGCATCGCCACGAACTCGCGCACCGCGTTGAGCGAGCGCGTCGCCATGCCGTACGCCTCGTCGGCCCGGCGCAGCGCGTCCCAGAACGAGATGCGCTCGCGCGAGGACAGCGCCTCGATCATGGCCTCGGCCCGCTCGCCGATGCCGCGCTTGGGCACGTTGAGGATGCGCCGCATCGACACGACGTCGGCCGGGTTGGCCAGCACCCGCAGGTAGGCCAGCAGGTCTTTGACCTCCTTGCGCTCGTAGAAGCGCACGCCCCCGACCACCTTGTACGGCAGCCCGGTGCGGATGAAGATCTCCTCGAACACGCGCGAGGCGGCGTTGGTGCGGTAGAACACCGCGACCTCGCTCGGCTTGACGCCCTCCTCGTCGCTGAGCCGGTCGACCTCCTGGGCCACGAACATGGCCTCGTCGTGCTCGTTGTCGGCGACGTAGCCCACGATCTTGGGACCGTCGCCCTGGTCGGACCAGAGGTTCTTCGGCTTGCGGCCCTCGTTGCGCGCGATCACCGCGTTGGCCGCGGCCAGGATGTTCTGGGTGGAGCGGTAGTTCTGCTCCAGCAGGATCGTGCGGGCGTCGGGGTAGTCGCGCTCGAACTCCAGGATGTTGCGGATCGTGGCGCCGCGGAAGGCGTAGATCGACTGGTCGGCGTCGCCCACCACGCACAGCTCGGACATGTCGGCGCCCGAACGCACGACGTCGCCGTCGGCGGTGCGCAGCTCGGGATGGCCCACCAGCTCGCGGATCAGGATGTACTGGGCGTGGTTGGTGTCCTGGTACTCGTCGACCAGCACGTGCCTGAAGCGCATCCGGTAGTGCTCGGCCACCTCGGGGAAGAGCTGGAACAACGTCACCGTGTTCATGATGATGTCGTCGAAGTCCATCGCGCCGGCCTCGGTCAGCTTGAGCTGATAGGCCTTGTACGCCTGCGCGAGCGTCTTCTCCAGGTGCGAGCCCGTCCGATCGAGCGCGGTCTCGTAGTCGACCAGCTCGTTCTTGAAGTTGCTGACCTGCGCCGAGAACGAACGCGGCGGGTAGCGCTTCGGGTCGAGCTCCATCTCCCTGCAGACCATCGCCATCAGCCGCTGGGAGTCGGCCTGGTCGTAGATCGAGAAGCTGGACGGGAAGCCCAGCCGCTTGGCCTCGCGCCGCAGGATGCGCATGCAGGCGCTGTGGAACGTCATCACCCACATCGCCTTGGAACGCGGCCCGACGAGCTTGTCGATGCGCTCCTTCATCTCCCGGGCGGCCTTGTTGGTGAAGGTGATGGCCAGGATCTCGCCCGGATGCGCGTTGCGCTCGGCCAGCAGGTAGGCGATGCGGTGGGTGAGCACCCGCGTCTTCCCCGACCCCGCCCCCGCCACGATGAGCAGGGGGCTGCCATGATGGATCACGGCCTCGCGCTGCTGGGGGTTGAGGCCGTCGAGCAAGGGGTGGTCAACAGAGACTTGGGTCGGCACCCACCTAGGTTAAGACGCGCCACCGACAAACGGCGCCCGGAATGCCTCCGACGGGGTGCCGGTTGTCCTCCGTACAGGGTCCAGGAAGGGAAGCCATGCTGCCGGAAGCCGAGATCAACCGGGTACTTGTCGTGACCGCGCATCCCGACGACGTCGACTTCGCGGCGGCGGGAAGCGTGGCGCTGTTCGTGGAGCGGGGCGTGGAGGTCACGTACCTGCTCGTCACCGACGGTGACGCCGGCGGCAACGAGCGCACCCTGGACAACTCCGGCATGGCCGAGCTCCGCAGGACCGAGCAGCTGGCCGCGGCCAAGGCCGTCGGCGTGACGGACGTGCGCTTCCTCGGCTACTCCGACGGCCGGGTGGTGCCCTCGCTCGACCTCCGGCGCGACATCGCCCGGGTGATCCGCCAGGTACGCCCCGACCTGGTCATCACCCACCACCCCGACCGCAACTACCAGTTCGTCGCCCCCAGCCACCCCGACCACCGGGCCGTGGGCGGGGCCGCGCTCGACGCGGTCTACCCCGACGCCCGCAACCCCTACGCCTTCCCCGAGCTGCTGCGCGAGGAGGGCCTGGAGGCGTGGACGGTCAGGGAGGTCTGGCTGAACGGCGGCCCCACCCCCAACCACTGGGTGGACGTCACCGCGGTCATGGACCGCAAGCTCGCGGCCTTGCAGTCGCACGTCAGCCAGGTCGCCCACGTCGAGGGCTTCGTCGACTTCGTCCGTGGCCGCTTCGCCGCCTGGGCCGAGCAGGCCGGCTTCGGCGAGGGCCACTACGCGGAGGGCTTCCAGGTCGTGCCCACGGCCTGACCCGGTTGTTCCGCTCCCGGCTCAGGGGATCGAGCCCGGCGGCACCACCCAGAGCGCGGGCTGCCCGGTGACCTCGGAGATGAGGTCGAAGTCCCGGTCGTAGTGCAGGATCGTCGCCTGATGCACCTCGGCACAGGCGGCGATCAGCAGGTTGCCCGGCCCGATGCCACGGTGGCGGGAGATCCCGACCAGTTGCCGCTGCACCGCGATGGCCCGCGACTGCACCTCCTGGTTCAGCGGCAGGCTGACGCACTGGCGCTGCGCACGCAGGATGCGCTGGTGATGGGCGAGGTCACGGGCGCCGTGGAGCACCTCCAGATCGATGACGGCGCAGGTCGCGACGACCCGCGCCGCATAGAGCGGGTGAAGGGCCCTGGCGACCACGTCGCTCGTCCGGATGCGGGTGAGGGCGCTCTTGTCGAGCAGGTACGTCAGTCCTGTGGTCGCCACACATGCTGCCGGATCTCCGGGTCCGGAAGATCCGGGCTCCCCTCCGTACGCCAGAACTCGAATGCCTCGACTGCGCCGGCCCATTCCCGGCCCCGGTCGACGACCGCCTGCAACGCGGCGCGCACCGTCTCCTTCACGGTCGGCGAGCCCAGCCTGGCCTGCGCGGTCTCCAGCAGCTCCGTGTCGATGTCGATCACCGTACGCATGCAGCACCACCTCCGTACCTCCACCGCATATCAGGGCTTCTGATCTTGATGTACGCATTCAGGGAGCCACGAGAGCTCCCGCGATGCCCGTCTGGGGTGAAGGTAAAGGCATCGAGGCGAACTTCCTGGACCGTTCCAAGGACAGAGGAAGAATTCTCATCTTCCGAGGTGGAAATCTCATCCTCAGCCGGAGGAAGTCTTCCTCCGGCCGTCGCGCCCGGCCTTCACCGAGATCCTCGCGAAAAGGTAACCGAGCGAGTTGGTCGCCAGGTGCAGCATCGACGGCGCCAGCAGCCCGCCGCGCCGCCGGAGCTCGCAGAAGAGCACCCCCGCCGCCGCGGTGGACACCACGCTGCCCGCCACCACCCGCGCGACGTCGAGACGGGCGGGCGACTCGCCCGCGGTCAGCGCGCCGAGCGCCGGGTTGGCGCGGGCCATGTCGATCGCCGGGAGGATGTGCCAGAGCCCGAACAGGGCCGAGGAGAGCGCCGTGGCGGCGGCCGGGCCGTGCCGGCGGGCCAGCATGCCGTGCAGCGCGCCGCGGAACCCGACCTCCTCCAGCAGGACCGTGCCCAGGGGGACCTGGAGCAGGGCCTCCTCCAGGGCGCGGGCGCGCGAGAGCGACAGGGCGCGCTCGTCGTGGAAGAGCGGCCTGGTGCGGGGCACGGCGATGCCCACGGTGTAGACGGCGGCCACGGCCGTCGCCAGCGCGCCGCCGACGGCCGCTCCACGGGACGCCTTCTCGAACCCCAGCTCACGCCACGACACCCCGTGCCCGCGTGCCATGGCCACGAGCGCGGCGGTGGCGGCGGCGGACGTCAGGGGGGCGAGCCTGGGAGCGATCTTGTTGTTGAGGACGTTGGCGGCGGTGAGGACGGCGATCGAGCGCAACAGCACCCTTGCAGGCTACGTCGCACCGCGGAACGTCGGCGTCCGGTGGGGGCGGGGTGGTCGGTGGGTGGGTCAGGAGGCGGCGGAGTTGCGCCAGCCGGCGGGGAAGCGGGTGCGGCGGCGTTCCTGGGGGGTGAGGCCGCCCCAGATGCCTTCCGTCTCGCCCTCGCGTAAGGCGTAGGAGCGGCACTCGTCGATGACCGGGCAGCGGGCGCAGACCGCCTTCGCGCGGGACTCCTGCAACGGTGAGGGCGCGAGCGGGAAGAAGAGGTCAGGGTCGCTGGACCTGCACGCGCCTCTGCGCAGCCAGCCGATCTCCTCCAGTGGCATGCCTCCACCGTAGAGGCAGGTCATGATCAGACACATCATCCTCTGGGTTGACCCGCGCGTACACCCTCAGCAGGCGCGCACGCCGTCCTCGTAGCCGCCGGCGAAGGAGGCCTGGCGTTGCTCGGCGGTGCCGTGGGCGGCGGGGTTCAGCCAGTCGTCCGTGGGGTCGCCGGCGGCCTCCAGGCTGGTCATGAGCTCGTCCTCGTCACCGGGCTGGGCGCGCAGGGAGCCTGAGCCGACCAGGGCCGCCAGCGTCCCGCCGGCGTAGCAGTCGGCCTGCAGCTCGGCCTGGACGTTCAGCTCGAAACCGGTCCTGAGCTGGGCCTGGACGGCGTGCCCGAACTCGTGGGGGATGATCACGTACACCGAGCCGTCGCCCATGTCGTTCCACAGCGACTCCATCCAGGCCTGGTCGTAGGCGATGAAATGGCCCTCGGGGCAGTAGAAGGCGTTGTTCGGCACGGACGGCTCGCCGCCGCAGGAAGGCCCCGAACTCCCGGAGTAAGGGATGAAGTCGGCGATAGGCCGATAAGTCATCCCCTGCTGGTCGAAGAACTCCGTCCAGAACGACTCGGTGAGCGTGCGCGCGGCCCGGATGTCGTCCTCGAACGTGTCGGCCCCCTGGACGTCCCTGGACGCGGGCCGGGTGAGGCCGCAGCCGGCCAGCAGCAGGACGAGGGCCAGGACGAGGAGGCGGGGTCGCACGAGGTTCACACGTCCCAAGTGTGCACCGGATCGTTGCCGTGCATGCGGTCGATGTAGTCCAACGTCATGGCGCGTAACGCCTCGTGGCGGTCGCCGCCCTGCGCGCGCACCCGTTCGACCTGCCAGGTCGCGCCCGTGCGGCCGGTCAGGCAGCGTCCCTCGATGATGCCGAGCAGCCGGTCGGCGACCGGCGTGTGCACCCCCCACGCGGCCAGGCCCTCGCGTGCCATGGGCAGCAGCCGGCGCAGGATCAGCTCGGCCGCCGGCACCTCGCCCAGCCCCGGCCAGTACAGCCGGGCGTCCAGACCGTGCCGGGCCGCGGCGGCGAGGTTGTCCTCGGCGGTGCGGAAGGACATCTGGCTCCAGATCGGCCGCTCGGCCGACGGGAGCACGCGCATCAGGCCGTAGTAGAACGCGGCGTTCGCGGCGATGTCGGCCACCGTGGGCCCGGCGGGCAGGACGCGGTTCTCCACGCGCAGGTGCGGCACGCCGTCCACGACCGCGTAGACGGGCCGGTTCCAGCGGTAGATGGTGCCGTTGTGCAGGGTCAGCTCGTGCAGCTGGGGGATGCGCCCCTGGTCCAGCTCGGCCCGCGGGTCCTCCTCCTCGCACAGCGGCAGCAGCGCCGGGTAGTAGCTGACGTTCTCCTCGAACAGGTCGAAGACGCTGGTGATCCAGCGTTCCCCGAACCACACCCGCGGCCGCACGCCCTGCGTCTTCAGCTCGGCCGGACGCGTGTCGGTGGCCTGCTCGAACAGCGCGATCCTGGTCTCGCGGTGCAGCTCCTTGCCGAACAGGTAGGGGGAGTTGGCCGCGACGGCGACCTGGGGGCCCGCGATGATCGGGGCGGCGTTCCAGTGCGGCGCGAACGCCTCCGGGCTGACCTGGAGGTGGAGCTGGACGCTGGTGCACGCGGCCTCGGGCGCGACGCTGTCGGCGTGGGTGTCGAGGCGTTCCACGCCCTCGATGCACAGGTGCAGGTCCTCGCCGCGGGCGGCGAAGATCTGCTCGTTGAGCAGGCGGTAGCGGGGGTTGGCCGACAGGGTGCCCTCGCTGATGTCCTGCTCGCGCAGCGTGGGCAGGATGCCGACCAGCACCAGGTGCCCGTCCTGGGAGCGGGCGCGCTCCTCGGCGTGGTTGAGCCGCCTTCGTACGTCCGCCTCCAGGTGGAGCGGGCCGTCGCCGGTCAGCTCCCGGGGCTCGACGTTGATCTCGATGTTGAACTGGCCCAGCTCGGTGGCCCAGTCCGGCTGCTCGATCGCGGCCAGCACCTGGGCGTTGCGCATGGCGGCCTCGCCACGGGCGTCCACGATGTTGAGCTCGATCTCCAGGCCGGCCTGGGGGCGGTCGAACTCGAAGCGGGACTCGCGCAACATCTGGGCGAAGACGTCGAGACATCGACGCACCTTTTCCCGATATTTCCGGCGATCGTCCCGGCTGAACACGACGACTGGCACGTCCCTGCCCATACCAGGAAATGTCGCACGGCTGGGCCGACATGACCAGCCGGAGATCGACACGATGTCCCCGCGGGCCGGACCACGCGAAGATCATCCAGACCGCGCGCGACCCCCGTGACATCCCCGTAGGGTTCGGGCATGCGCGTATTGATTACCGGTGGGGCGGGCTATATCGGCAGCACGATCGGGTCGGCGTGCCTCGACGCCGGCATCGAGCCCGTGATCCTCGACAGCCTCGTGACGGGCCGCAGGGAGTTCGCCGACGGACGGGTCTTCTACGAGGGCGACATCGGCGACGGCGCCCTCGTCGACAAGATCTTCGCCGAGCACCCCGACATCGAGGCCGTCGTCCACTGCGCGGCCCTGATCGTCGTGCCCGACTCCGTCGCGGACCCGGTCGGCTACTACCGCGCGAACGTCGCCAAGAGCCTGGAGTTCGCCGACCACCTGCTGCGCAACGGCTGCGAACGGATGATCTTCAGCTCGTCCGCGTCGATCTACCAGGCCGGCGCGGACCACACCGTGGACGAGAGCTCGCCGCTCGCCCCGCAGAGCCCGTACGCCCGGACCAAGGCGGTCTGCGAGGCCATGTTCGCCGACATCGCCGCCACCCGGCCGATCCGCATCCTGTCGTTGCGCTACTTCAACCCGATCGGCGCCGACCCGGCGATGCGCACGGGCCTGCAACTGCGCCGTCCCAGCCACGCCCTGGGCAAGATGATCGAGGCGTACGAGGACGGCGTGCCGTTCGCGATCACCGGCACCGGCTACCCGACGAGCGACGGCACGGGCATCCGCGACTACGTCCACGTCTGGGACCTGGCCGCCGCGCACGTGGCGGCGCTGCGCCGGTTCGACTCCCTGGACGCCGACGTGATCAACCTCGGCACCGGCGCGGGCACGACGGTCCGCGAGCTGGCCGAGGCGTTCAACCGGGTCGTCGACCGGCCGATCGACGTGGTCGAGGCGCCCGCCCGGCCCGGTGACGTGGCGGGGGCGTACACGCGCAGCGACCGGGCGCGGCGGCTGCTCGGCTGGGAGACCAGGTTCACCGTCGAGGAGGGCATCAGGCACTCCCTGGAGTGGGCCGCCCTGCGCGACTCCCGCCTCGCCTGACCCGCGCCCGGTCGGGCGCGGGCCGGGCACCGCGCCTGTCCCGCCGAGCGGCGACGGGACGGGCACGGGCGGGTGCTACTTGGCGACGCTCACGCCGAACGGCAGGTCGAGGGAGGAGATGTCGTCCTTGCCGTTCTCGAACTCGCTGGAGACGTCCTCAGCCGTCGGAGCCTTGATCGACACGGCGCCGCCCCAGCCGGTGAAGCGGGTGTCGACCCGCACGCCGTCCTTCTTGGAACCGGAGCCGGTGATCGCGGTCTGCGGGAACGTGGCCACCAGGCGCACCGGCAGGCCGGCCGCGTCAAGGGTGAGCTTCCAGCTGATGACGCTCTTCAGCGCCTTGGCCGTGGGCCGCGGGTCGATCGCGGTCGCCCGGTACCAGGGCGAGACCTTCCGCAGGTCGCGGACGGTGATCGTGCCGGCGTAGCCGCCGCTCACAGGCTTGGCGGTCTTGAGCAGGGTCTTGAGCGTGGCCTGCTCGGCGACGTTCACCGGCTGGCCGAACGTGCCGGTGATGCCGCCCGTCGGGCCGTGCGGGGCCTTGAACCAGGTCTCGCCCTCGGGCAGGACCGTGGTCCACATGCCGCCGGACAGGTACGACGTCGTGCCGATCCGGATCGTGCGCTCGGGCGTGGCGAGGGCCTTGAGCTCCTCCGAGGGCTCGTCGCCCAGGTCGGACATGTTGAGGGCGAACTTGCCCGTGATGTCCGAGGCGGCGACACCCGACCTGCTGAACTGGAAGGTTCCCGTGCGCCGGATGAAGACCTCGCTGCGCGTGCCGTCGGTGACGCTGATGCGCTCGCTGAACTTCACCCCCTTGCCGGGGACGAGCTGCTTCTTCACGGCGGTCACGGGGTTCTTGGGCGCGGCCGCCTGGGCCGGCGCCGCGAGCAGCGCGGGGGTGGCGGCCACCAGGGCGGCGGCCGTCGCCAGCGCGACGCCGGTGAGGGTTCGCTTCATGTGCGGTTGTGTCCTTGTTTCGAGGGGGATTGTCGACAGCTCGGCGGCTCAGTCGAACAGGCCGAGCGAGCTGGTGGAACCGTCGGGGATGGCCTGGCGGAGTTTCTCGGCTCTCGCCCGCTTCTCGGCCATCAGCTCCTTGTAGGTGATGACCTCGTCCACCGGAGGGGCCTTGACGCTGACCTTCGCGCCCCAGCCCGAGAGCCGGGTCTCGACGACGCTCCGCGAGCCCGGGGTGAGGCTCTGGCCGGTGACGACGCGGTCGGGCAACGCCTGGGCGTTCAGGCCCAGCTGGTAGCGGAACCCTTCGTGCGCGCCGGCCCCGCGCGCCTGCGCGAGGGTCAGCGCGCCCTGGCGGAGGCCGTCCTTGAGGCCGGCATGCGAGACCAGGGCCTTGACCGTCCTGGGCGCCAGCACGTCGACCGGCTGGGCCGAGGTGATCACCTTGCCCTTGAGGTGCTCCATGAGCACCCACGTCCTGCCCAGGGGCAGGTCGTCGGCCAGGTCGGCCGCCTGCACGTAGACCTTGCCGCCGACGCTGATCCAGCGTTGCCGGCTGTCGTCGTCGCCGATCGTCCTGAACACGACGTCGGCCGCGACGGGCCCGGACGCGCCGAACTCCACGGAGCCGGCCATGCGGGTGACCTCGCCGTCGCGCGGGCGCTTCGACTCGGTCCGCGCGGTCTCGGAGATCGTCACCCCGTGGCCGGGGACGAACTGCCGCTTCAGTGCGGTGACCGGGTCCACGGCCGCCTGTGCGGGGACGGCCGGGATGAGTGCCGCGGCCGTCACCGCGGCCGCGAGCAATCGCTTCATGAGTGTCCTTAGGAGGGGGCTACCTGATGCTGCCCAGGGAGTTGAGGGAGCCGTCCGGGATGTCCTGCGGAACGGCGCTGTCGTCGCCGAGGTCGGCGATGTCGGCCACCTGGTCGGCCGGCGGGGCCTTGACCTTGACCTTGGCGCCCCAGCCGGTGAAGCGGGTCTCGGTCGTGCTGTGGCTGGCGCCGAGGATGCCGAAGTCGAGGGTCCAGTCGCTGACGACCCTGGTGACCAGGCCCTTGGAGTTCACGGCGAGCAGGTACGAGACCTTGACCTTGGCGACCTTCTTGTCGACGCTCTGGCCGTAGATCTTGCCGAGTTCCTTCACCGTGACCGAGCCGCGGTAGATCCCGCCCTTGGTGCTCGCGGCGTGGGAGAGGAGGATCTTCAGCACCTTGGGCTCGAAGACGTCCAGCATCTGGTTGGAGGTGCTCATCCGCGGGCCGGTGTTGGGGTAGCGGACCCACTTCTTGCCCTCGGGCAGGCCCTCGCTGTAAAGGCCGCCCTGCGCATATGCGTGCTTGCCCACGGTGATGGTCCGCGACGGCATCAGCGACGCGTACAGGTCGGCGTTCTTGCCGGTGCTGCGATTGCGTACGTCCGAGGCGACGATTCCGGACCTGCCGAACTCCAGAACGCCGGACGTCTTCATCGTTCCGGTGCTCTTGCCGTCCATCGAGGAGCGGGACGTCTCGGTGAACCGTACGCCGTGTCCGGCGACGTACTGCTTCTTCAGCGCCTTCGCCGGATCCGCGGGCGCGGCCTGGGCCGGGGTCGCGGTCACGAGCGCCGCTGCGGAGGCCAGGGCCAGGCCCGCGATAATTCGCTTCATCCGATTCCTTCAGATCAAGAATGAGGGGAGCAGGAATCCTGCCAATTGAAGATCACGACCATATATCGACAGACACCGCATAAGGCAGCGAATTGGTGCACTTTCGGTGCAGAGAGGGACATGGTGAAGTGAGATCACCGTCACATAGCGGAAGAACCGTGCCCCGATGACCTGTGCAGGTCAAGCTTGGGGCTAGGCTTCACTGGCGGAAACGCCCGGCACGCACCCCTGAGCGTAGGAGCTCGCCGTGAGAGAGCGAGGCACGAAGCCGACACGAGCGGCGAGCGGACGCGACCGTCAGCGCAGTTGCCCGGGCCGTCGAACATCAGTCGGATAAGCAAGGACGGACCCTCGTGGACCTGTTCGAACATCAGGCGAAGGAGCTCTTCGCTGACTACGGCATCCCGGTGCCACGCGGCATCGTCGCCAACACCGTGGAGGAGGTGCGGGCGGCGGCTGAGGAGCTGACCGGCCGCGTTGTCGTCAAGGCCCAGGTCAAGACCGGCGGTCGCGGCAAGGCCGGCGGCGTGAAGGTGGCCGACGACGCCGCCGACGCGGTCGAGAAGGCCACCGCCATCCTCGGCATGGACATCAAGGGCCACACGGTCCACAAGGTGCTCGTGGAGGAGGCCAGCGCGATCGCGGAGGAGTACTACTTCTCCTTCCTGCTCGACCGCGCCAACCGTACCTTCCTCGCGATCTGCTCCGCCGCCGGCGGCATGGACATCGAAGAGGTCGCCCACAGCACGCCCGAGAAGGTCGCCAAGGTGCCGGTCTCGGCCCTCGACGGCATCGACCGCGCCAAGGCCCGCGAGATCGCGGTGGCCGGCGGGCTGCCCGAGAAGTCGCTCGACGGCGCCGCCGAGCTCATCGAGAAGCTGTGGCACTGCTTCGTCGACGAGGACGCCACGCTGGTCGAGGTCAACCCGATGATCCTGTCGGCCGACGGCCAGGTGAAGGCCCTCGACGGCAAGGTCACCCTCGACGAGAACGCCGGCTTCCGCCAGGCCGACCACGAGGCGCTGGCCGACAAGGCCGCCGAGGACCCTCTGGAGGCCAAGGCCAAGGAGAAGGACCTCAACTACGTCAAGCTCGACGGCAACGTCGGCATCATCGGCAACGGCGCGGGCCTGGTCATGTCCACCCTCGACGTGGTGGCCTACGCGGGCGAGGCGTTCCCCGGCAAGCCGTCCCCGGCGAACTTCCTCGACATCGGCGGCGGCGCCTCGGCGGAGGTCATGGCCGCGGGCCTGGAGATCATCCTCTCCGACCCGAGCGTCAAGTCGATCTTCGTGAACGTCTTCGGTGGCATCACCGCCTGCGACGCCGTGGCCAACGGCATCGTCTCGGCGTTCAAGCTGCTGGAGAGCCGCGGCGAGGCCGTGACGCACCCGCTGGTGGTCCGCCTCGACGGCAACAACGCCCAGCTCGGGCGGCAGATCCTGGCCGACGCCGCGCTCCCGCGGGTCGAGCTGGTTGACACGATGGACGACGCGGCCAAGCGGGCCGCCGAGCTCGCTGCGGTAGGTGCGTGAGTCATGGCTATCTGGCTGACCGAGAACAGCAAGATCATTGTTCAGGGCATGACCGGCGGTGAGGGCACCAAGCACACCCGCCGCATGCTCGCCTCCGGCGCGAAGGTCGTCGGCGGCGTCAACGCCCGCAAGGCGGGCATCACGCACGAGGGCCTGCCCGTGTTCGGCACGGTGAAGGAGGCCATGGAGCAGACCGGCGCCGACGTGTCGGTCGTCTTCGTGCCGCCGGCCCACACCAAGGCCGCCGTCAAGGAGGCCGTCGACGCCGAGATCCCGCTCTGCGTCGTGATCACCGAGGGCATCCCGGTCCACGACTCGACCGAGTTCTGGGCGTACGCGGTGGCCAAGGGCAACAAGACCCGCATCATCGGGCCCAACTGCCCCGGCATTGCCTCGCCCGGCGCGTCCAACGCCGGCATCATCCCCGCCGACATCACCACCGCCGGCCGCATCGGCCTGGTCTCGAAGTCCGGCACGCTGACCTACCAGCTCATGTACGAGCTGCGCGACTTCGGTTTCTCGACCGCGGTCGGCATCGGCGGCGACCCGGTCATCGGCACCACGCACATCGACGCGCTCCAGGCCTTCCAGGACGACCCCGACACCGACGCGATCGTGATGATCGGTGAGATCGGCGGCGACGCCGAGGAGCGGGCCGCGGCCTACATCGAGCAGCACGTCACCAAGCCGGTCGTGGCCTACGTCGCGGGCTTCACCGCCCCCGAGGGCAAGACGATGGGCCACGCCGGCGCCATCGTCTCCGGCTCGGCCGGCACCGCCCAGGCCAAGAAGGAGGCTCTGGAGAAGGTCGGCGTCCGCGTCGGCAAGACCCCCTCCGAGACGGCCCGCCTGATGCGCGAGATCATGCAGTCCCGCTAGTCACGCGTGGAAAAGCCCCGCCTGGCCGCCGCCATGCGGGGCTTTTCCATGCCGCGGGGCGTCCCAGGGCCCGCCGGGCGGCGCGTAAAGGGCGGGGAAAGGGGCGCGAGGGGCGTTCGCGGGGGTCTCACAGCGACAAAGTGGACCCACTGCGGCGCGTCAACCAAGCGATGGTTGGGAAAGATTGAGAAAATCGCATCTGTGACGGCCATTCTCGACCAGTTGCGTACCGCCCCCAAGTCGGTGCTCGGCAAGCTCCCCGGGGTCTCGACCGACGACGACGAGACGAGGCGGCCGCTACCCGTGTCGGGCATGCTCGCCGCCGCCTGCACGCTCGGCGTCGGCCTGGCCGTGCTCACCACGCTCACCCTCGTCGGCTGGATCGCCGCGCCGCGCGGCACGCTCGGCGCGGGCCTGCCCGGCGTGTTCCGCGCGGCGGCGCAGCTCTGGCTGGCCGCGCACCACGCGGGGTTCGCGATGCCCGGCGGCCGGGTCGGGCTGCTGCCCCTCGGCCTGATGGTGCTGCCCGCCTTCCTGCTCTACCGGGCCGGCCGGTGGATGGCCCGCGACGCCGACCTGCGGCTGCGCCTGCCCGCCCGGCTGCCCAAGAACAGCCCGCGCGAGCAGGCCAACGCCCGCCGCCGCGCGCAGCTCGTCCTGGTCGGCCAGGCCGGGGTCTCGCTGGCGGCCCCCTACGCGCTGCTGGCCGGGCTGATCGCACTGGTGGCGAGCAACGAGATCACCCAGCCGTTCATCGGCGAGGCGCTGCTCAGCCACTTCGTGCTGGCCTTCCTGGCGGGCTCGCTGGCCACCGCGCGCATGATCGGCCCGTGGCGGATCATGCTCAAGCTGCTGCCCGAGCGGCTGCGGGCGGTCACGGTCGGCACGGCGGTCGCCACCACGGCGCTGCTGGCGTCCGGGCTGGGGCTGGTGCTGGTCGCGGTCGCGCTGAACTTCGGCCAGGTCAGAGACCTGTCGAACGTGCTCGCGCCGGGCTTCGTCGGCGGCGTGCTGCTGTTGCTGCTCCAGCTCCTCTACCTGCTCAACGCCGTGATCTGGGCCTCCTCCTACATCGCCGGCCCCGGCTTCGCCATCGGCGCGGACACGCTGGTCGCCCCGACCGGCGTCGAGCTCGGCACGGTGCCGAGCCTGCCGTTGCTGGGCGCGCTGCCCGAGAGCGGGCCCGTGCCCGCGTGGATGATGGCGGTGATCGCGCTGCCGTTCGCGGCGGGCGCGGTGGCGGGCGTGTTCGTGGCCCGGATCTCGCCCTCGCATTCGTACGAGGCCGCCCCCCTGTGGGGCTTCCTGACCGGCGTCTCCACCGGCCTGGTCGCCGGCCTGCTGGCCGCGCTGTCCGGCGGGCCCATCGGCGGCGGCCGGCTGTCGGCGATCGGCCCGTCCCCCTGGGAGGTGGCCCTGTCGGTGGCCCTGGAGGTGGGCGTGGCGGCCGGCATCTCGGCGGGCGTGGCCAACCTGCTGCTGCTCAACAAGAAGGCCCGCGCGCCGCTCGACATGGCCGCCGCCCCGGTCCGCAAGGCGGGGGCGGCCATCGCCAAGGCGGCCAGCAAGGTGGGCCTGGCCGAGTCCGACCCGCGCCCGCTGCCCGGCCACTGGATGGACGCCACCGAGGCCGACACCCAGGAGATCCCGGTCATCAGGGACGACTGGCAGGACGAGCACGCCTCCGCCGAGGCCGAGACCCTGGCCCAGGCCCGCCCACGCGCGGCCGAGCCCTCGGACGGCCCGGCCCGCCCGCCGCGCAGGGACATCGTGGACGAGTCCGACGACCGCGGCGGTCACGTCATCTACGTCGACCCCTACGCCTGGGACCGCGACTAGGCCGTGTTTCATAAGGCTTTGAGCCACTGGTTGATCGCGGCGATGATGACGACGGCTTCGTAGCGTACGGCGAGCTTGTCGTAGCGGGTTG
>NZ_JBEOZT010000028.1:50748-162823 GCF_040298265.1 Nonomuraea sp. NPDC001636 | reverse complement strand
ACCTCCCCGCGGGGGGGGGGTTACCCGCCCCCCCGGCCCCGGCCGCCCCGCCTCCCGCGCAGCGCGCGGGAGGCGGCCCCCTGCACGTCAGGCCCGGCGCAGCCGCTCGTGGGCGGGCCGCGTCATCATGGACGGTCACGGCCCGGCAGCCGGTCGCGGTTCGTCCGGCGGCTCGCGCTAATGTTCCGCAAACGGAACCCTTTCTGCGAGGAGGAGCCACATGACGTCCCAGGAAGACACAGCCGGCCGGTCCGTACACGCGGGGTCCGCCTCCCTGGCCGGGCAGGTGGCGATCGTCACGGGTGGCTCGGCGGGGCTCGGCCGGGCCATCGCGCAGGGGCTGGCCTCCGCCGGCTGCACGGTGGTGCCGGCCGGCCGGCGGTTGGCGGCGTGCCGGGAGGCGGCGGCCGAGATCACCGCCGCGACCGGCGTCGCCGCCACGGGCATGGCCTGCGACGTCACCGACGAGCACGCGGTCCAGGCTCTCGTGCGGGACGTCGTCGCCGCGCACGGCCGCCTGGACGTGCTCGTGACCAGCGCCGGGATCCAGGCCCGCGGCGAACTGGCGACCCTCGACGCCGCCACGCTGCGCCGCTGCCTCGACGTCAACGTCGTCGGCACCTTCCTCGCCTGCCAGGCCGCCGTGCCGGTGATGCGCGAGGCCGGGTACGGCCGCATCGTCACCCTGGCCAGCGCTCTCGGGCTCGTCGGCGCCGCGGGCAGGGCGGGCTACGCGGCCAGCAAGGGCGCGGTCGTCCAGCTCACCCGCAGCCTCGCCGTCGAGCTGGCGGGCACCGGCATCTGCGTCAACGCCCTGGCCCCCGGCCCCTTCCGCACCCCGCTGAACGAGGGCGTCGAGGACGACCCGCACGTGCGGGAGTTCCTCGACCACCAGGTCCCCATGAGGCGCTGGGCCGACCCGGGCGAACTCGTCGGCGCGGCGGTGCTGCTGGCCGGTCCGGCGGCCTCCTACCTCACCGGCGCCGTGCTGCCGGTCGACGGAGGCTGGACCGCCCACTGAAGGCGTCCGGCCGCTGTCTGATCCCACGAAGCCCGGGGTGCTCTTTGGTGTCCCGCACGATTCGGTCCCGCCGCACAGTGCCGTAGCGTCACCGTGACACTTGAGCATTCGGAGGGCCGGCACGTTGATCGCGATCAGGGAACTCCATGGGATCGCGGAGTTCGAGCAGGTCAGTGAGCTGTTCGACGGGATCTGGCACTTCGACCCGGACAGCCGGCCGATCACGGTCGAGCTGATGCGAGCGATGTCGCACGCGGGCAACTACGTGGCCGGCGCGTACGACGACGCGGGCCGCCTGGTGGGCGCCTCCGTCGGCTTCTTCGGGGCGGGCAACACGTTGCACTCCCACATCACCGGCGCGGCCGGCGGCCACGGCATCGGCTTCGAGCTGAAGCTGCACCAGCGCCGCTGGGCCCTGGAGCGCGGCATCGACCGCATCACCTGGACCTACGATCCGCTGGTGCGCAGGAACGCCCACTTCAACCTGGCCAAGCTGGGCGCCCGTCCCGAGGAGTACCTGCCGAGCTTCTACGGCGTCATGACCGACGCCATCAACCAGGGCAGCGACTCCGACCGCGTGCTGGCTTCCTGGTCGTTGTCGGCGCCGCACGTGGCGGCCCTGGTACGGGGCGAGCCCGGCCGGCGGCCCCTCCCGCCGGACGCCGCGATCGTGCTGGCCGACGAGGACGGACGGCCGGTGACGCGTGACAGCGACGCCGCCACCCTGCTCGTGGCGCTGCCGGAGGACATCGAGGCGCTGCGCGTCGCGGACCCCGGAGCCGCCAAGGCGTGGCGGCTGGCCGTCCGGGAGGTCCTGGGCGGCCTGCTCGTGGAAGGCGGCGTGGTGACCGCCTTCCACGACAAGGCGTTCTACGTGGTGGAGCGGCCCAGCCTGGGCACGGCCTCCAGCAGCGACCGGGTGTAGTCGTGGGCGGGGGCGCCGACCACTTCCTCGGTCGGCCCCAGCTCCACGATGCGCCCCTGGTGCAGCACCGCGACCACGTCGGAGACGTAGCGCACCACGGCCAGGTTGTGCGAGATGAACAACATCGACAGGCCCAGCTCGTCGCGCAGCCTGCGCACGAGGTTCAGCACCGAGCCCTGGACGGACACGTCCAGGGCGCTGGTGATCTCGTCGGCGACCAGCAGGTCGGGCTCGGCGCCCAGCGCCCTGGCGATGGCCACGCGCTGACGCATGCCGCCTGACAGCTCGCGCGGGTAACGCGTGGCCACCTCGGGCGGCAGGGAGACGAGCGACAGCAGCCGCTCGACCGAGCCCTTGCCGCAGCCCTCGGCGATGGACGCCCCGACCTTCATCCGGGGGTCGAGCGAGGCGTAGGGGTCCTGGAAGACCATCTGGACGCGGCTGGCGCCGGTGATGGTGCCGGTGTGCGGCACCAGGCCGCTCACCGCCCTGGCCACCGACGACTTGCCCGACCCCGACTCGCCGACCAGCCCGACGATGGACCCGCTCGGCACCTCCAGGGTGATGTCGTCGACGGCGGTGAACGAGCCGAACCGCACCGTCAGGTTCTCGATGATCATCAGACCTCCCAGCAGGCGACCTGGTGCGCCTTGCCGTACGACGTCAAAGGGGGACGCTCGCCGGCGCAGCGGGCCGTGGCCAGCTCGCAGCGGGCGGCGAAGGCGCAGCCGTCGCCCACGTCGGAGGGCGCGGGCTGACGGCCGGGGATGCTGGCCAGCGGCAGCGACCTGTCGGTGTCCATGTCGGGCAGCGAGTCGATGAGCGCCCGCGTGTAGGGGTGCGCGGCGCCGGTGGCCAGCAGTTCGACCGGAAGCTGCTCGACGACGCGGCCGGCGTACATGACGACGACCACGTCGCACAGCTCGCCGACGACGGCGATGTCGTGGGAGATGAACAGGGCCGCCGCGCCGGTCTCGTCGGTGACCTCGCGCAGCAGCTTGAGTATCTGCCGCTGCACCGTCACGTCGAGGGCGGTGGTGGGCTCGTCGGCGATGAGCAGCCTGGGGGTGCCCATGAGGCCCATGGCGATGACGGCGCGCTGCCGCATGCCGCCGGACAGCTCATGCGGGTGCCGGCGCGCCACCCGTTCGGGCGCGGGCAGGTGCACGTGGCCGAGCCGGTCGACGGCGCGCCGGTGGGCCTCCGCCTTGCCGGCGCCCTGGTGC
Organism: Nonomuraea sp. NPDC001636; assembly: GCF_040298265.1. Taxonomy (NCBI): domain Bacteria; kingdom Bacillati; phylum Actinomycetota; class Actinomycetes; order Streptosporangiales; family Streptosporangiaceae; genus Nonomuraea; species Nonomuraea sp. NPDC001636. The sequence continues at coordinate 159,651 of NZ_JBEOZT010000028.1, read as the reverse complement.
ACGATCGCGACCTCGGCCAGCTGGCCGCCGACCTTCAGCGCGGGGTTGAGCGAGGCCATCGGGTCCTGGAAGACCATGGCGAGCGCGGTTCCGAGCTCCTTGGGCGACATCTCGGAGATCTCCTGGCCGGCCAGCGCCAGCCTGCCCGCCGTCACCACGCCCGGGTACGGCACCAGCCCGCCGATCGCGGCGGCGGTGAGGCTCTTGCCGCTGCCCGACTCCCCCACCAGCCCGGCGATCTGCCCGGGCGCGACGGTCAGCGACACCCCGCGCACCGGCGTGACGCCGCCGGGGAAGGTCACCGTCAGGTCCTTGACCTCCAGCACCGCCTCGGGGTCCGGCTCGCCGGGGGCGGGCGGCGCGGCAGGCCTGGCCTCGCGCGTGTGCACGGCGGTGCGGGCGGCGGCCTTGGCCAGCGCGTCCCCCAGCAGGTTGAAGCCGATGCCGGCCAGCGCGACCGCCAGGGCGGGCCCCAGCGCCACCTCGGGCGTGACGTAGATGCGGCCGAACCCGTCGAACAGCAGCCGCCCCCAGTCGAAGGCGGGCGGCTGCACGCCGAGGCCCAGGAACGACATCCCGGCCAGGCCCAGCAGCGCGCCGCCGAGCGCCTGGGTGAGGTTGAGGATGAGCGGCTCGGCGATGTTGGGCAGCACGTGCCTGGTCAGGACGCGCATGCGCGGCACGCCGAGCATCCGGGCGGCCGCGACGTAGTCGGCGCCCGCGACGGTCGCGGCCAGCGTCTGGGTGAGCCGGGCGAAGCCGGGGGCGATGGCCACGCCGATGCCGAGCACCGCGCCCTTGGCCCCGAGCCCGGCGACCACCGCCGTGAACATGGCCAGCAGCAGGCCGGGGAAGGCGACGAGCGCGTTGACGGCGCCGGTGACGAAGCGGGCGCCGCGCGGCGGCAGCACCGAGGGCAGCGCGCCGAGCACGGTGCCGACGGCCGCGCCGAAGAGTGTGGCCGCCAGCGCGAGCAGGAGGGAGAACCGGCCCGCGACCAGGACCCTGGCCAGCAGGTCGCGTCCCAGGTTGTCGGTGCCGAGCGGATGGGCGGCCGAGGAGCCCTGCAGGATGGCGCCCGCGTCGATCTTCTCCGCCGTCGCGCCCCAGATCGGCGGGCCGACGACGGCCAGGACCACCATGAGCGTGACCAGCACGGCTCCGGCGACGGCGGCCGGGGTGCGCAAACGCATCAGTTTTCCTTGATCTTGGAGGTGGGGTCGAGCGCGCCCAGGATCAGATCGACGGCGAGGTTCACGACGAGCACGATCGCGCCGTAGACGAGGATGACGCCCTGGGCGACGGGATAGTCCTTCTGCGTGATCGACTCGACGATCTTCAGGCCGAGCCCCGGCCAGGCGAAGACGTACTCCACCAGGACGCTGCCGGCGATCAGCGAGGTGAGCAGCAGGCCGCCCACGGTGAGCGTCGCGGTCAGCGTGTTGGGCAGCACGTGCCGCAGGTGCAGGCGGGCGGCGGGCAGCCGTTTCGACCGGGCCAGCCGCACGTAGTCGGTGCCGAGCTCGCGCAGGGTCTCCACCCGGGAGATGCGGGCGATCATCGCGATCGGGCCGATCGCCAGCGCGGCCACCGGCAGGACGTACGACATCACCCCCTCCTTGCCGGCCGGCGGGAACAGGCCCAGCCCGATCGACAGGACCGCCACCAGCGCGATGGAGTAGAGGAACTCCGGGACGGCGACGGCGGTGCCGGTGACCGAGCTGAAGGTGATCTCGGTGCCCCGGTTCCTGCCGTTCTCCGTGCGGATGGCCGCCCACATGCCGAGCGGCACGGCCAGCAGCAGCGCCACCACGGTGGCCAGCAGCGCCAGGCCCAGCGTGTTGGGCAGCCGGGCGGCGATGACGTCGCCGACCGGCTCGCCCGTCAGGAACGAGGTGCCGAAGTCGCCGGTGAAGATGTGCCCGACGTAGGCGGCGAACTGCTCGGGCAGCGACTTGTCCAGCCCGAGCAGCTGCTTGCGGGCGTTGACCAGCTCGACCGGCGCGGCCGGGCCGAGCGAGGCCCGCACCGGGTCGCCGGGGATGAGATGGATCATCGCGAACGACGCCACGAGCAGCACCGCCAGCGACACGACGAAGCGCACGAGGCGCCGTACAGACACTCAGCCTCCCTGGGTGAGGCGGATCGTCGAGGGCAGGAACAGACCGGCCGTGGTCCGGAAGGCGGCGCCCTTGGTGGACGTCAGCGTGTTGATCTCCACCACGGGCACCAGGTCGGCGTTGTCGAACAGGGCCGACTCCGACTGCTCCCACTTGGCGCAGCCCTCGGCGCCGGTCAGCTTGCCGGCCTCGGCGACCAGCCGCTCGTACTCGGCGTTCTTCAGGTGGGCGAAGTTGGCGCCCTTGGGGGCGGCGGGGCCGGACAGGAAGCCGACCAGCTGCGAGGGCAGGGTGACGCCGATGGGCAGCCAGACGACGTCCCAGTCCTGGGTGGCGTTGAGCGACTCCGACAGCTTGGTGTCGATGACGCCGTTGAGCTTCACGTCGACGCCGATCTTCTTCCACGCCGCCGCCATGTACTCGGCGGCGGCCACGATGCCGGGGCCCTTGGTGGTGGCGTACATGAAGCGCAGGGAGAGCTTCTTGCCGTCCTTCTCCCTGATGCCGTCGGCCCCGGCCTTCCAGCCGGCCGCGTCCAGGGCGGCGGTGGCGGCCGCCGTGTCGAAGGCGGGCACGTGACCGGTGACGGTGTCGCCCTGGCACGGGCGGGGCGGCGCCACGAGCCCGGTGGGCGGCTTGCCGGTGCCGCCCGAGGCGATGCCGCCCAGCTCCTTCATGTCCAGCGCCTGGGTCAGCGCCTTGCGGACGGCGGGATCGTGGCCGGGCCTGTCCTCGCCCTGGTGGTAGAAGAACTGGCCGTTGCCCTGCGACTCGATGATCTTGCCGAGGGCGGGGTTGGCCTCCAGGCGGGTGCGGTCAGGGCCGAAGAAGGTGGCGGCGTTGAGCGAGCCGGCGAGCAGCAGGTTGGCCGCCGTCTGCTCGTTCGGCACCACCTTGAGCACGAGCGTCTCGGGGATGTCCTTGGCGGTGCCGCCCTCGGGGCCCCAGGTGTACTCCCGGCGCGCCTTGAAGGTGTAGTGGTCGCCGGGGACGGCCTCGGTGAGCTGGTACGGGCCGGTCCCGGAGGTGGCCCGCGCGATGAGCGAACGGTCCTTGACGGCCTTGCCGCAGACGATGAACAGCAGCCGCGAGCTCTCCAGGATGAAGCTGAACGGCTCGGGCGTCGACAGGGTCACGGTGCCGGCGGACTCGTCGGCCTCGGCCTTCATGCCCGCCGGTACGAGCACCCCGTAGATGGGCGACTTGGTGGCGGGGTCGGCGACGTGGTTGATGTTCTCGGCGACGTCGGACGGGGTGAGCGTGGAGCCGTCGGAGCAGGTGACGTTCTTGCGCAGGGTGTAGGTCACCCGGTCGGGCTTGACGTCCCACTTCTCGGCCAGGGCGGGGACGATCTTGCCGTCCGCGGAGATGGAGACCAGGGTGTCGTAGGCCACCGACAGGACCTGGTTGGTGACCGAGAGCACGCCCATGGCGGGGTCGAGCACCCCGGGGTCCGCGCTGATGGCGGCGGTGAACGTGCCGCCCGTGACAGGCTTGCCCGTGCCGCCCGCCGTACCTCCGCCGCTGCCGCACGCGGCTGCTAGCAGGGCCAACGCGGTGAGCACCGCTGTCTTCTTCATGGCGACTCCAGGAGAGCGTGGGGTGGTGACCCACATTCGTCCCTCTCGGCCCGACCTTCTTCGTCGCCCTTCACAAAAAGCGCGGACGACCTCGTGCTAGCGTCCGAAGATCCGCATCTGCAGCATCACGGTGAGTCGCGCGTCGGGGTCGGACAGGTCGAGCCCGCTGATCTCGGTGAGCCGTTTGAGCCGGTAGCGGAAGGTGTTGGCGTGCACGTGGACCTGCGCGCAGGCGGCGTTGACGTCGCCGAACGCGTCGAGATACGCCCGCAGGGTGGCCACCAGCTCGCTGCCGTGCTCGGCGTCGTGCGCCAGCAGCCGCTCGTACGGGCCGGTGGGCACCTGCTCCTCGGCGGCGACCACGTCGGAGACCTGGAGCAGCAGCGACTCGAAGTGCACGGCCGTGTAACCGGCGACCTGGCCGGCCTGGCCGCGGGCGCGCAGCACGCGCAGCGCCCGGTCGGCGTCGGCGCGGGCCCGCGCGACCTGGGAGAGGTTGGCGGCCAGCCGGCCGACCCCGATGTTGGCCGCGTGCCGCGGCCCGACCCGGGCCAGGAAGGACTCGGCGACGCGCACGGCCCGCGTCTCCTCGTCGCCGCCCGAGCTCAGCGGCAGGACGGCGTAGGCGACCGAGCCGATCATCGCGGCGGCCGCCTTGGGATGGATGGCGCCGACGTGCAGCGCCAGGGCGTCGCAGAAACGTTGCCGGTCGCTCTCGGCGCGCGCCGGGTCGGCCGCGTCGCCGTCGGCGAGCTGGGCGGCCAGCACGCACAGGCGCTCGGTGGCGATGCCGAGCCGGCCCGCGGCGTCGGCCGCGTCGGAACCGCCGGCCAGGACCGTGGACAGCAGGTCGGCGCGCAGCCGCCGCTGGGTGTCGGCCCCGGCGCGCTCGCGCAGCAGCTGCAACGCCACGATCTTGGCCGCGTCGGCCAGGGCGCGCTCGCGCTGCGGGGTGAGCGGCTCGCGCACGGCGACCCAGATCGAGCCGAGGATCTCGTCCCCGATCCGGACGGCCACGGCCGCCCGGTTGATGCTGTCGCCGTCGAGCTCGATGTAGATCGGGTCGCGGCTCTGGTAGAGCTTCTTGAAGAAGCCGCGCTCGTCGAGCATGCGCTGGAACCGCTCGGGCACCTGACGGCCGAGCACGGTCTCGACCCGGCCCGGGTCGGCTTCGTCCTGCCTGCCGGAGAAGGCCAGGACGCGGGTCGACCGGTCTTCGATGGTGACGGGCGCGTCGAGCAGCGCGCAGACGGCGTTGGCCAGCGCGAACAGATCGCCCTGCGGCCCCTTCTCCGGCATGGCCAGGTCGCCCTCGGCCAGCAGGGAGCGCAGCAGCGCGGCGACCTGCGACCAGGACGCGGCCCTGGTCAGCCCGAGCACGGCGACGCCGGTCTCCAGGACCTTGCTGCGCACCTGCTCGTCGACGTCGACCGGCAGCTTGACGACGATGCCGCTGGCCTCGCGGGCGGCGTCGAGCAGGCCGCAGATGGCGGTGGCGCCCTGCACGCCGACGGCCAGCAGCAGCCCGCCCGGCGGCACGTACAGCTCGTCGAGCGGGTCGTAGATGTGCACCCCGGTGACCTCGGTGTCGAGGTCACCGGGCGAGGCGGCCACGTCGAGGACCGTGCTGCCGAGGTCGAACAGGATCCGCTCAAGGCTGGCACGCGGACGGCTGTTCATCCGCTCACGATAGTCGACGTAGACCGTCATCAGCCGCGCAGGTGCTCGACGGCGAGACGGGCGGCCGCGCCGATGGCGGCGTCCGCGGCCGGGATGCGGAAGGCCAGGTCGTCGCCGTGCAGGAACACCGCGACGGCGTACCGGCCGCCGTCGGGGTACTCCACGACGCCCGCCTCGTTGCGCACGCCCCACAGGGTGCCGGTCTTGGCCGACACGCGCACCTCGTCCGGGAAGCCTGAGGAGAGGCGGTGCGGCCAGATCTGCCTGCTCATGATGTCGCGCACCTCCGCGCACGCCTCGGCGGCGCCCGCCTCGTCGCGCCAGACGAGACCGAGCAGGGTGGTGATCTCGCGGGGCGTGCCCGCGGTGGTCCGTTCCGGATCGCGTACGGCCAGCGCCCTGATCCGCTCCTCGGGGATGCCGGCCACGTCGATGGTGCCCAGCTCCTCGACCACGGACTCGAACAGCGTCGCGCAGCCGCCGATCAGACGGGTGCGCCTGAGCCCGAGTCCCTCCAGCGTGGCGTTGACGCGGTCGAGGCCCACCCGGCGCAGCAGCACGTCGGTGGCCGCGTTGTCGCTCATCGACATCATGAAGTGGGCCAGGTCGCGCAGCGTCAGCGACACGTCGTCGGCGCAGCCCGAGGTGCCGATGCCGCCGTCCTTGTCCGCCGCGGTGACGGTGAGCCGTTCGGTGCGGTCCACCTCGCCCGCCGCGGCCTGCCTGGCGTACTCCAGCAGGATCGGCAGCTTGAACACCGAGGCCAGGACGACCGGGGCGTCCGGGTCGAGGCCGATCTCGGCCTCGCCGTCCAGGTCGCGGGCGTGCACGAAGCCGCGCACGCCCGCCGCCGCGAAGACCTTCCGCGCGTCCTGCTCAAACACGCGGGACCGCCCGGCCGTTGTGCAGGTGCGTGGCGACGCCGTCCCGCACGACGAACGTGACGGTGTCGTGCCTGCCCTCCTCGGGCTGCTCGGCGATGAAGGTGTCCTCGGCGAGGTGGACGTACCTGGCGGTGGTGCCCTGCTGGCCCATGCTGGCCATGAACGCGCCGGGGATCAGGGTGACCTCGACGCCGTCGCCCGCCGCCGAGACCTCGTAGGCCAGCTGCGGCCCCTCGTACCGGCCGGCGTACGGCGCGGGGTCCACGGCGCGCGGCTGCTCCGGCGGGGCGGGCAGGTCGGGGGCCGCCAGCCCGCCCTCCCTGAGCAGCGGCAGGAGCAGGTCGTTCATGACGCCGAAGAAGTTGCCGCCGTTCACGCTCATCGCGATCGCGTACGAGCCGTCGTCGGCCACCCGCCAGAACGTGCTCTGGCCCGGGGTGCCGCCGTCGTGGCCGTAGGCGCCCCAGGTGAACAGCTCGAAGCCGAGCCCCCAGTTGGCGGCCATCAGGCCGGGCACGCCCGGCACCGCGGCCTGCGGGGTGCGCATCGCGGCGACGCTCTCCGCCGACAGCACCCTGGTGCCGTCCTCGGCCAGGCCGTCCGCGGCGAACATGCGGCCGAACCGCACCAGCTCGCGCGGGGCCAGGCACAGGGTGGCCCCGGCGGGCGCGTTGGAGCGGGGCATCTGCCACTGGGCGAAGACGTCGTTGCCCGGCCCGATGTGCCCGGCCGCCGCGCGGAACAGCACGGCCTCCTCGGCCAGCAGCGCCGCGTGGGTGGCGCCGAGCGGCTTCAGCAGGTGCTCCCGCATGGCCTGCTCCCAGGTCGTGCCGCGCAGCCTGGCCACGATGGCGCCGAGCACGCAGTAGCCGGCGTTGCAGTACGAGAACAGCTCGCCCGGCTCGTGCACCTTGCCCGCGCCGTGCAGGTAGGCCACGAACTTGTCGAGGCTGTCGTCGCCGCGCCCGGTGTCCTCGAACAGGTCGCCGTCGAACCCGCCGGTGTGCGTCAGCAGCTGCCGGACGCTGATCACGGCGTCGTAGGACAGGGCGAACTCGGGCAGGTACGCCCCGATCTCCTCGTCCAGGTCGAGCAGGCCCTCCTCGGCCAGCTGCATGATCAGCGCGGCCGTCCACACCTTGGTGGTGGAGCCGACCTGGAAGACGCTGTCGGGGGTGGTCTCCACGCCGGTGTTCCGGTTGACGACGCCCGTGGCGGCCTCGTGCAGCCGGCCGCCGGTCCACACCGCGATGGCGGCGCCGGGCACGTCGTGGGCCTTGGCCGCTTCGTCGAGGCGTTTCTGCAGGTCCATGCGGTCTCCTCAGGCGATCTTGGGGGTGGCGCGGACGCCGAGGTGGAAGTAGGGCGAGCCGTCGTCGAGCTGGTAGAACACGCCCGAGACCCAGTCGGGGTCGCCCTCGCGGCGGCCGACGAAGGTGACGTCGTCGACGGCGACGAGGTCGAGGTCGAACGGCTCCTGCAGGGCGGCGAGCGCGCCCGTCGACTCGACGCGCAGCCTGAGCGCGCCGTCGTGCACGGTGGCGGTCATGCGCGCGCCGACCCGCTCGTAGACGCCGGCGTACCGCTCGACGTCCACCTGCACGGGGGTCGCCGGCGGGCCGAGCACCGGCGGCACGGCCAGGCCGTCGAGCTCGGCGAACAGCTCGGTGGCCACGGCGTGGGTGAGGGCGCCGCTGTGGCCGCCGTTGGTGGTCACGCACACGACGGTGCCGGTGTCGGGCACGACCCAGAGCATGGCGTGCTGGCCGATGGTGTTGCCGCCGTGCGAGATGACGCGGTGGCCGGACCACTCGTCGAGGATCCAGCCGATGCCCCACTGCCTGCCCAGGGTGTGCGGGTTGGGGATGTCGACCTGCGGCTCCCACATCGCCCGCGGGTCGTCCAGCAGGCCGCCCTCCAGGTGGGCGCGCCCGAAGGCGACCACGTCACGCGGACGGGCGCAGATGAGGCCGGCCGGGCCGCACGAGCGCATGAGGCCCCACACCGGGGCCGCCTTGCCGTCCTCGACGTGGCCGTGCGCGGCGCGGAAGCGCAGCACGTCCTCCGGCAGCGTCCAGGTGTGGGTCAGGCCGAGCGGCTCGCAGATGTTCTCGCGGAGTATCGCGTCCCAGGTCTTGCCCTCCAGCACCTCCAGGATGCGCCCGGCGATGACGAAGCCGGAGTTGCAGTAGGACTGGGTGGCGCCGAGCGGGTGGTTCTGCGCCAGGTCGGCGCAGGCCTCGACGTACTTCTGGATGCAGTCGTCGCCGCGGCCGGTGTCGAGGAACAGGTCGCCGTCGATACCGCTGGTGTGCGACAGCAGGTGCCGGACCGTGACGGTCTTGGTCACCTCGGCGTCGGCGACCCGGAAGCCGGGCAGCAGCTCGGCGACCGGGGTGTCTAGGGTCAGCCGGCCGCGCTCGACCTGCTGCATGAGCAGGGTGGCGGTCCAGACCTTGGAGACCGAGCCGATCTGGAACAGGGAGTCGGGGGTCGCCTCCACGCCGGTGTCGACGTTGAGCACGCCCGCGGCGAACTCGTGCAGCTCCCCGTTGTGCAGGTAGGCGAGCGCCGCGCCCAGGACCTCGTACTTCTCGATCAGTTCGGCGAGACGCTGACCCATTGATCCAGCCACGCGAGGATCCTTTCGTTGTAGTCGAAGCGGTGTGAAGGCCGTCCGTTGAGGATGAACAGGTGTGAACCACCGGGATACCGGACCAGGCGGACCGGCACCCGGCGCTCGCGCAGCGCCTCGAACCACTGCTCGGCCTGGCCGATCGGGCAGCGGTCGTCCGACCCGCCGTGCAGGATCAGGGTCGGGGTGACGACGTCGCCGGCGTACGTGATCGGCGACTGCTCGACGAACTCGTCCCTGACCTCGTGCTTGGCCAGGAAGTAGCCGAGGTCGGCGGTGCCGAGCATGCTGCGCAGGTCGACCACGACCCCGCCGGGGACGGCGGCGGCGAAGCGCCCGGTCCTGCCGGTGAGCCAGCAGGTCATGTAGCCGCCGTAGCTGTAGCCGGTGACCGCCAGCCGGGCGGGGTCGGCGACGCCCTCCTCGACCAGGACGTCGAGCGGGGTCAGGAAGTCGTGCTCGTCCGACAGGCCCCAGGCGCCGGCCGTGGCGGTGTAGAAAGCCTCGCCGTACCCGTCGCTGGCCCGCGGGTTCACCAGCAGGACGGTCCAGCCCTGGGCGGCGAGCGCCTGGTGGTAGAGGTGCACGCCGTCGAAGACGGGCGCCCAGGCGTTGTGCGGGCCGCCGTGGATGTCCAGCAGCAGCGGGCCCGGCTCGGTCAGCGTCTCGTCGCGCAGCACGAACGCCTCGACCGGCGTGCCGTCGGGGGCGGTGAAGGTGCGGCTGCGCGCCTGGAACAGCTCGACGCCCTCGGGGGCGTGGTCGGTGAGTGCCTCGCCGTCGAGGTAGACGTCACCGGCGCTGCGCGGCGTGGAGGCGACGTAGGCCACCCGTCCGGCGGCGACGCTGACGCCGGCCACGTTCCGGTCGGCGTCCACGATCCGCTCGGCGAGGCCGCCGGGGGCCAGCCGGTACAGGTGGGTGAATCCGCGGTCGCGGACGCAGAACAGCAGATCGTCGCCGTTCATCGTGGGCGTCGCCCCCGGGTAGCCGGGCGCGCCGATCATCACGTTGCGGTCGAGGCCGGTCTCGATCTCGGCGAAGTCATCCCCTTCCAGGGCGAACAGCCGGGTGTGCCCTTCGGGCACTCCGCGGTAACCGGCCACGACCCAGCGGCCGCCCAGCCACCAGACGCCCGCGCAGATCACGCCGTCGCCGCCCGCGCGTTCGAGCGCGCCGTCCTGCTTGGGCTCGACCAGGTAGAGGCCGCCGCAGATGTCCAGGTCGCGGTCGGGGTCCAGGCCGGCGGTGAAGGCCAGCAGGCCGCCGTCCGGGGCCCAGGCGGGCGCGCCGGCGTGGAAGTCGCCCGAGGTCACCTGCGCCGAGGCGCCGTCCTCGACGTCGACGACGAACAGGTGCGTGGTCAGGCCGCGCAACAGCCCGGCGCCGTCGGCCTTGTACTCCAGCGTGTCGATGACGATCGGCGCGTTCTCGTCCACCTCGCCGGACGGCCCGGCGTAGGCGATGCGGGTGCCGTCGGGCGACCAGACGGGCACGCCGGCGCCCAGCGGCGCCGAGGTGAGGACGCGCGGCTCGCCGCCGTCCATGGGCAGCAGATGGATCTGCGGCGGCCCGCCGGCCGGGCGCAGGAAGGCGAGGGTACGGCCGTCGGGCGACCAGCGGGGGGCCGCGCCGGTCGCCAGCCTGCGCGGGGCGGCGCCCGGGGTGGCCAGCCAGATCTCGGTCACGTTGGCGTCGGACTCGCGGTCCGCCGTCGTCAGGGTGTAGGCGACGGCGGAGCCGTCCGGACGCAGCTGTGGATCACCGGGTACGGCCAGGCCGTACAGGTCGTCGAGGGAGAGGCGGCGCATGACCGAACGCTAGGCCAGGTCGCCGCCGTCCTCTTCATCGTGGACGACGAATAGCGTCTGAGACCTTGTGCCCGGGGCCAAAGCGCCCGGGCCACCCTTCTATCGTGTCGCGATGTTCTCCCGCTCGGCCCGCTCCCTGATCAGTTCCTCGACCGCGCTCGGCAGCGTCGTCTCGAAGTCGATCAGCTTCACCCACGTCGGGGTGACGACGATCCGGACCATGCCGTCGTAGAGCGAGCGGACCTCGGCCTCCCACTCGACCCGCTGCTCGGGCGTCATCTTGTACGAGCCGTTCATCTGGAGGAACTCCTCCGGGATGCCGTCCACGACGTCCAGTTCGGCGCGGCCGCGGATCAGCAGGATCTTGGGCGGGTGCACCTCGGTGTCGATCGTCAGGGCGACCGCCGGGTTCGCGCGCAGGGCGGCGAGCTTGGGGGCGTTCTTCGTGGTGCACATGACGATCTCGGAACCGTTCCAGGTGAACGAGATCGGGACGTTGCGCGGCGTGCCGTCCTTGGCCACGTACGCCAGCCGGGTCACGTCGCGGGCCAGCAGCTCCCGGCTGATCGGCCGGTCCAGGATCTCGGTGATCTCGTTCGTTCGCATGGTCGTCCCTTCAGGGTCGTCTTCGTGTTCCGGCCCTGGGACGGAGCCGCCTGAGGGTTCTCGACATCCGCCGGCGAACAATTTTCGGCGCCGGCCCGCCGGAGGCGGCCGCTGCCCGGTGACCGGACCGAACCGCCGGTCACCGGGTTCATGGCGGGGACGTCAGCCGGCGGGCGTGCCGAACCAGCGGGACAGGTGGCCGTCCAGGTCCCGCTGGTCGTCGCCGATCCAGGCGACGTGGCCGTCCGGGCGCAGCAGGACGCACGGGACGTCGAGGGCCGCCGTGGGATCGGCGAGGTGGTCGACCCGGTCCGACCAGCCGCCGGGGGTCAGGCGTTCGGTGCGGTCCAGCAGCAGGCCGCGGCCGCGGCGCAGCAGGTCGTAGAGGCGGCCGTGTTTCACGTCGATGTCGCGCAGGCGGCGGCCGACCAGGTCGGGGCCCGCGCCGAAGTCGTAGCGGACGCCGATCGCGGTGATCTTCTCGATCAGGTGGCGGTTCACCTCGTCGAAGTCCATCAGCTCGGTGAGCAGCCTGCGCACGGCCCGCGGGCCCGGTTCGGCGGACAGCAGCTCCGTCTGGGCGCGGGTGTTGTCCAGCACGTCCGCCGCGACCGGCCGGCGTTCGGCCTGGTAGGTGTCCAGGAGCGGGTCCGGCGCCCAGCCGCGGATCTGCGCGGCCAGCTTCCAGCCGAGGTTGACGGCGTCCTGAACGCCCAGGTTCAGGCCCTGCCCGCCGATGGGCGGGTGGATGTGCGCCGCGTCGCCGGCCAGCAGCACCCGCCCGGCCCGGTACCGCTCGGCCAGGCGGGTGGCGTCCCCGAAGCGGGACAACCAGCGCGGGGAGTGCACGCCGAAGTCTGTTCCGGCGACGGCGCGCAGCTGCCGCCTGAACTCGTCGAGGGTGGGCGGTTCGGCGCGGTCGCCGGGCTCGGCCGCGGGCACGACGACGCTGTAGACCCCCTGGCCGAAGGGCCGGAGCCAGAACGGCTGAGGCTTCTCGCGCAGCCCGGCCACCGTGGCGGCGATCTCCTCCTGCGGTACGCCCGCCTCCATCTCGCCCATGAGCGTCCCGTTCCGGGATGGTTCGCCCGGGAAGCCGACGCCGAGCAGTTTGCGCACCGTGCTGCGCCCGCCGTCGCAGCCGACGAGGTAGCGGGCGCGCACCCGTTCCCCGTCGGCCAGTTCGACGGTGACGCCCTCGTCGTCCTGGTCGAGACCGGTCACCTCGTGGCCGCGCCGGACGTGCGCGCCCAGGTCGAGCGCGTGCTCCTCGAGCAGCCGCTCGATGACCGGCTGCGGGATGCCCACCATGTAGGCGTGCGCGGAATCCAGGCTCTTGGGCGCGGGCTTGTCGATGGCGGCGAAGAAACCGGCGGCCGGACGCTGTCGTCCGTGCTGGAGCACGCGCTCCAGCAGGCCGCGCATCGCCATCAGTTCGAGGCTGCGAACGTGCAGACCGACGATGCGGACGAACGACTTGGGCTCGGTCTCCCTCTCCAGGACGAGGACCCGTACGTCGTGCAGCCGCAGTTCGGCGGCGAGCATCGCGCCGGTCGGCCCGCACCCGGCGATGACCACGTCGTAGGCGAGGGGCGCTGCGGTGGGCTGCGAAGCATGCATGGTTGTTGCCTTTCGGGAGTGCCTGCTGGCGCGGCGCTCCCGGCGACACCTGCCTCAGTCGCCGACCGTGACCCCCAAGGGGAGCACCCATGTCGTTGCTGTGTCCACGGGTACCACCTCCTCGATCTCTCGCACGGCCACCGGCAAACTAACAGCGGCCGCCGCGGCCCGCCAACAGGTTTTCCGGCAGGCTCCCCGGGGCGGCAGGCGGCCGGATCTCAGGACGGCGCCCGGTAGCGGGTGGCGAGGGCGGTCGCGCGGGTGTGCAGGGAGTCGCGCAACCATTGCGGGGACAGGGCCTCGGCGTCCGTGCCGAGCTGCCACAACGCCCAGACGGCGTGCCGGTCGTCCTGGAACGTCACCTCCAGCCGCAGCAGGCCGTCGGCGTCGGCCTCCTCGGCGAGGACGGCCAGCGCGGTGCCCAGCAGCTCCTCCCGCCGCCTCGGGGCCGTCCGCACCAGCACGGTGACCTGGTCGCCGCCGGTGCGGAACCGGGTGCTGCGCTCCTGCCAGGCCCGGTCCAGGTCGACCCGGTCGGGCCGCTGCGCGGGTTCGGCGAGCGCCCTGGCGGCCTGGACGCGCGACAGCCGGTAGGTGCGGTCGGCCCCGGACCTGGTGGCCAGCAGGTAGCCCCGGTGGCGGATGGTGACCAGGCCGATCGGGTCGACCGTCCGCCACTCGGGCGCCCCGCCGAAGGGCGCGTAGTGGATCTCCAGCTTGCGTCCGGCGAAGACCGCGCGCAGGACCTCGGCCGCCACGGCGTCGGGCACCTCCTCGGCGGCCGGACGGCGGGACAGCAGGTCGGTCTCCGGGTCGATGAGCAGCCGCTCGGCCGCCCCGGCCGCGGTGTCCCGGTAGTTGTCGGGGAGCGCGTCGACCACCTTGAGCATCGCCGAGGCGAGCGCCGAGCCGAGGCCGAACGCCTGCGCGCCGCGCCGCGACCCGGCGACCAGCAGGGCGAGCGCCTCGTCGGGGTTGAGGCCGGTGAGCTCGGTCCGGAAGCCGGGCAGCAACGCGAAGCCGCCGTGCCGGCCGCGTTCGGCGTAGACCGGGACGCCCGCCGCGGACAGCGCCTCGATGTCGCGCAGCACCGTGCGGGTGGACACCTCCAGCTCGCGGGCGAGGGTGGCCGCCGACAGCCGTCCGTGCTGCCGAAGCAGCAGCACCAGGGAGACCAGGCGGTCGGCACGCATGCGAAAACCCTATCGAGATACACGACACAGGATGTCGTGATTCGTTGGGAGGCTGATCACCATGACGTCGAAGAACGTGACATCGAACGGAGCTGACATGACACTGGAACGAACGGCGATCAACCCGGTCACCTGGTCGGTCGAGATGGGGTTCAACCAGGGCGAGCTGGTCTCCGGGCAGACCCGCACCCTGTACTGCTCGGGCCAGACCGCGACGGGCGACGACGGCACGCCCCGGCATGACGGTGACCTGGCGGCGCAGCTGGCGTTGAGCCTCGACAACCTGGAGGCCGTCCTCGGGAAGGCCGGCATGTCGTTGACGGACCTCGTCCGGCTCAACGTCTACACCACCGACGTGGACCTGCTCTTCCAGCATTACGGCGTGCTGGCGGCGCGGCTGGGGGCCGCCGGGGCGGCGCCGGCCACCACGATGCTCGGCGTGACGCGGCTGGCGATCCCCACCTTGATGGTCGAGCTGGAGGGCACCGCGGTCGCCTGACGCGACCGCGCCGCGCTCCTCCGCTTTCCTGGCCCACCCGTGCGAACTGACCAAGAGAACCATTTTGGTCAGTTCGTTCGCTAGCATGCTCATGGAAGCTTATGAAAGGAGTGCGCCATGACGAATGCGGGCAGGACGACCGGCCGGGCGCTGGTGGTCGGGCTGGGGATCGCCGGCATCGCCACCGCCTTGCGGCTGCGCCAGATCGGCTGGGAGCCGGTGATGGTGGAACGGGCACCCGCCCGCCGCTCCGGCGGCTACTTCATCATGCTGTTCGGCGCCGGCATCGCCTCGGCCGGGCGGTTGGGCGTGCTGGAGGGCATCGGCGACCGCAGCGGCCCCCATGTCACCAGCTACGAGGTGGACCGGGCGGGGCGCCGGCGTCCCGGGATGAACCCGTCCCTCCTCCCCGGCGGCCCCCGGCCGCTGCTGCGCGGCGACGTGGAGCGCGGCCTGTTCGCGGCGCTGCCGGACGACGTGGAGATCCGCTACTCCACCGTCCCCGCCCGCATCACCCAGGACGAGGCGGCGGCGGAGGTGACGCTGCACGACACCGCGTCCGGCGCCATCGTGACCGAGCGCTTCGACCTGGTGATCGGCACGGACGGCCTGCGCTCGACGGTGCGCCGGCTGGTCTTCGGTCCCGACGAGGACCACCTGCACCCGATGGGCTACATGGTCGGCGCCACCGTGCTGGACGGCCCGGTCGACGGCTTCGGCCTGCACGAGGGGCTGGTCCTGGCCGAGCCGGGCCGCTCGGTGTGGGCCTTCCCGTTCGCCGACCACGCCCCGAGCGTGCTGTTCTCCTACCGCACCGCCGACGCCGACGCCGAGTTCCGCCGCCCGCCGGTCGCCTCCATCCGCGCCGCCTTCGGCCCCGAACCGACCGGCCCCCTGCTGGAGGGGCTGCTGACCCGCTACGAGCAGGCGCCCGACGCGCTGTTCGACTCGGTGCAGCAGGTCAGGATGCCGCGCTGGCACCGCGGTCGGGTCGTCCTGGTCGGCGACGCCGCCTGGTGCGTCACCCTGTACGCGGGCATGGGCGCCTCCAGCGGCATGGCCGGCGGCGAGCTGCTGGGCACCATGGTGCAACGCCACCCCGGCGACCTGCCCGGGGCGTTGCGAACCTGGGAGGCGCGGATGCGGCCGTTCGTCCACCTGCAGCAGCAGAGCGCGCTGCCCGGACGGCGCATCTTCACCCCGCACGACCGTAAGGAGCAGGTGCTGAGAGCTGGGATGATGCGCCTGATGCGGATGCCGGGCGTCGGCAGGGCCATGGGCAGGAGAATGCTCAACAACAAGGACATGCGGGCCAAGAACCTCGACGTCGCCGCCCTCTGACGCACCACCGAACATCCTGCCCCACGACCCGGAGGACAGCGCAGTGAGCCGCCTGATCGAACACCACTCGCACAAAGCCGCCCGCATTCTGGACAGCGCCCGCGAGCTGGTGGCCGACCACGGCGTGCGGAAGGTCACCGTCAGCGAGATCGCCGCGGCGGCCGGGGTCGGCAAGGGCACCGTCTACCTGTACTGGCCCACCAAGGAGGACCTCATCCTCGGCCTGTTCGCCCGGGAACTGCTGGCCTTCCTGGAGGCGGTCATCGCCCGCATCACCGCCGACCCCGCCGCCGTGCTGCCGCGCCACCTGGCTCCGCTGCTGATCCGCACCGGGCTGAGCTCCCCGCTGGCCCGCCGCCTCGCCACCAAGGACGCCGACCTGGTGCGGCTGCTCACCGAGCAGACGGGCGACCGCGACCTGTTCGACCGCACCCGGCCCAGCGCGATGTGCCAGGCGGTCATGCCGGTCCTGCGCCGGCACGGGCTGCTCCGCCAGGACCGCCCGCTGGCCGACCAGTCCTACGCCATGCACGCCCTGCTCACCGGCTTCGGCACCGCCATGTCCGTCCCGGACTCCGCGCCGCCCAGTGCCGGCGACCCCGCGGACGTCCTCGCCGACGCCGTGGCCCTGCTCCTCGAACCGGCGATCGTCCCCGCCGGCCAGGCCGTCACCGCGGCCGCCGACGACACCGCCGCCGCCTTCCGCGAGACCAGGAACGCCGTCCTGGACATCATCGACCGCACCCAGACCGCCGACGACGCCCCCGGCCGGCGGTAGCGGGCGCGGGGGCGTCGTCGGGGTCGTTCAGCGGGCGGCGGGCCGGTAGGCGCCGCCGCGCTGCCGGTTGATGACGGCGAAGCGATTGGTGGCGTTGATGAGCGCGATGAACGCCACCAGGGCGGCGAGCTGGTCGTCGTCGTAGTGCTCGGCGGCGTTCGCCCAGGCCTCGTCGGTGACGCCGCCGGCGCCGTCGGCGATGCGGGTGCCCTGCTCGGTCAGCTCCAGGGCGGCCCGCTCGGCGTCGGTGAACACCGTCGACTCGCGCCACGTGGCCACCAGGTTCAGGCGCGTGAGGGTCTCACCGGCGTGCGCGGCGTTCGTGCCGTGGACGTCGGTGGCGTAGCCGTCGCCGTTGATCTGGCTCGCGCGCAGCATCACCAGGTTCTGGGTCGTGGCCGGCAACGCCGACTCCTGGATGAGCACCGGGGCCACTGCGCCGTAGTGTCCCAGGGCCTTGGCGACGACCGGGCTGCCGAAGAGGTTGAGGCGGGTCTCCATGATGTGCTCCCTTGCTTCTCAGTGGTTCGACCAAGAGATGCCGGAGACCCGCGTCCTGTGACAGCTGAACTTGTGACGTGCGCCACACCCGCGCGGGCCGTCAGCCAGGAGCGGGCTGGGTGCGCCGGGCGTAGGCGCGGGCGGCGCGGGCGCGGTCGCCGCACCGCGTGGAGCACCAGTGGCGGCGGCCGTGCCGCAGCAGGTAGCGGTTGCAGGGCGGAGATCCGCAGCCGGTGAGGCGGTCGGCGTCGGGGCCGGTGAGCAGGTCGGCCGTGTTGGCGGCCAGGGTGGCGAGGGCGCGATCGAGGATCTCGTTGGTGGGGCACGGCGTCGCGCGGTAGGGGCCGTTCTTCTCGTCCCAGTACAGCAGGGCGGCGGTGGGGGCCTTGCTCAGCGCGTCGTTGACGGCGGACAGAGCCGTGGGTAGGACGGGCAGCCCCGCGACCCGCGCGCTGAACAACGCCCTGACGTGCTCGCGCAGCGAGCGCAGCTGTGTCGCGCACATCTCCTGCACCCCGGCGTCGGCCGGCGCGAGGCCGCGTTCGGTGAGCCAGCGATTCGTCGCCGCGGGCGTGCCGAGCAGGTCGACGAACTGGCCTCCGGGCAGCGCGACGGCGCTGTTGACGAAGTCGAGGGCGAGGTAGTCCGCCGCCCCCGGCGCGGGCGGCAGCACGGACTCGGCGGTCGGCGTCTCGCTCATGTGTCTCATGGTACGGCTTGCGCTCGTCCGTGAGACACCGTTACCGTCATCACGGATAAACCACTTCCCATCCGTGAGGAATTCGCATGGCCAACTTCGGCGCGCCCATCGAGCAGATCCCCGTCCGCGTCCTGGGCGGTCCCACCGCCCTGTTCGAGTACGGCGGCCTGCGCTTCCTGACCGACCCCACCTTCGACGCCCCCGGCGACTACCACGTGCCGGGCGGCCGGCTGACCAAGACGGCTCCCCCGTCCGCCACGCCCGCCGACCTCGGCCGCATCGACGTGGTCCTGCTCTCCCACGACGAGCACCCCGACAACCTGGACCACGCGGGCCGCGCACTGCTGGCCGACGTCCCGCTCACGCTCACCACGCCCGGAGGCGGGCAGCGCCTGGGCGGCACGGCCAGGGGCCTGGCCGACTGGGAGTCGATCGAGCTGGACCGCCGCGACGGCGGCACGATCACCGTCACCGGCGTGCCCGCCGTGCACGGCCCCGGCCCGCGCGAGGAGGTCGAACCGATCACCGGCCAGGTCGTCGGGTTCGTCCTGACCGGCGAGGGCCTGCCCACGGTCTACGTCAGCGGCGACAACGCCTCGCTGGACGCGGTCCGGCAGATCGCCGGCCGGTTCGGCCCGGTGGACACCGCCGTGCTCTTCGCCGGCGGGCCCCGGTTCTCCGTGCTGTTCGACGGGCGGCTGATCGTGCTCGACAGCGCGCAGGCCGTGCAGGCGGCCGGGATCCTCGGCGCCCGCCGGGTGGTGCCCGTGCACTACGACAGCTGGGCCCACTTCACCGAGGGCCGCGACGACCTGGTGGCCGCCTTCACCGCCGGCGGCCTGCTCGACCGCCTGGACCTGGGCGACCGAGGCTGACCGCGCCTGCGCACCCGGGCCACGCCGTCGATGCAACCCCTCTCCGAAAGAGCTCTCTCGTGACGACCAACGTGCCCGTCCGGGCAGACGACGTCCCGCGCGTCGAGGCGCAGCGCCGCTCCCTGCTCGTCCTGGTCATCGCCCAGGTCCTCAGCGGCGTCGGGCTGGCGGCCGGCGTGACCGTGGGCGCGCTGCTCGCCCAGGACATGCTCGGCTCCACCGGCCTGGCCGGGCTGCCCAGTGCCGTGGGCACCGCCGGCTCCGCCCTGGCGGCCGTCGCCGTCGGGCGCCTCTCCCAGGCCCGCGGCCGCCGCCCCGGCCTCGCCCTGGGGTATCTCGCCGGTGCCGTCGGCAGCGGCGGCGTCATCGTCGCCGCCGTCGCCGGCCACCCCGTCCTGCTGTTCCTCTCACTCTTCCTGTACGGCGCCGGCACCGCCACGAACCTCCAGGCCCGCTACGCCGGAGCCGACCTGGCCGCCCCCGCACGCCGGGCGGGCGCGGTGTCCACCGTGCTGGTCGCCACCACCCTGGGCGGCGTGGCCGGACCCAACCTCGCCGCGCCCACCGGCAGCCTCGCGGCCGTCCTCGGCATCCCGTACCTGGCCGGGCCGTTCCTGCTCGCCGGTGTCGCCTACGCGCTGGCCGCCGTGGTCCTGGCCGTCTGGCTGCGCCCCGACCCGCTGCTGCTGGCCCGCGCACTCGAAGCCGACCCACCCCCCACTGCCGATCCCACCGCCGCGCCGGCCGCCGCGCGGCGCCGCCCCGGCGTGCCGGCCGGTGCGCTGGTCATGGTGCTCACCCAGGTCGTCATGGTCGCGATCATGACCATGACGCCGGTCCACATGCACGACAGCGGCTCCGGCGCCGCCGCGTCCGGCCTGGTCATCGCGATCCACATCGGCGCGATGTACCTGCCCTCGCCGTTGACCGGCCGGCTCGTGGACCGTCACGGCCCGCTCGCGGTCGCCGCCGCCTCCGGGCTGGTCCTGCTGGCCGCCGGAACGCTCGCCGCCGTCGCGCCCGACGACTCCGTCGCCGCGTACGCGGTGGCCCTCGCGCTGCTGGGGCTGGGCTGGAACCTCGGCCTCGTCACCGGCACGGCGATCATCACCGACGCCGTCCCACTGACCACCCGGGCCAGGACGCAGGGCTGGGTCGACGTCTCCATCGCGATCGCCGGCGCCGCCGGCGGCATGGCCTCGGGCCTCGTCGTCGCCGTCGCCGGTTACCCGCTCCTCGCCGTCGGCGGCGGCGTGCTGGCGCTGGCCATCGTGCCGGTGGCCGTCAAGGCCGCGCGCGACCGGTGATGGTTGACGTTCAACTGGCGGCGGGAGCGCCCGCCCACCTCGTCAGGGCGTCGGTGAGGCCGGAGACGTCGGTGACGGAACCGGCCCAGCAGACGTAGCCGTCGGGCCGTACCAGGACGGCGTCCGCCCTGAGCTCCGCCTGCGCGTGCACCCGGCCGATCCTGGCCGACCACGGCTCGGCGGCCCGCGCGAACGCCGCCTCGTCGGCGGTCGTCAGCAGCAGGCCGCGTCCGTCGCGCAGCAGCGGGGCCACCCGGCCGGGCCCGGACGACGTCACCAGGTCGAGGTCGGGGACGCGGCGTCCCAGCAGGTGGTGGCGTGGGCCGGGCAGGTCGTAGCGGACGTCCAGCCCCGAGATCATGCCGGCGACGATCCGGTTGGCCTCGGGCACCCGTACGAGCTGCTCGACGATGTCGCGCAGGGCCAGGTTCTCCTCCTCGGGCACGATCAGCACCGCCTGCGCCCGGGTGTTGGCCAGCACGCGCGCGGCCACCGGATGCCGTTCGGCGTGGTAGCTGTCGAGCAGCCCCTCGTGCGCCCATCCGCCGATCTCGGCCGCCAGCTTCCAGCCCAGGTTGAACGCGTCCTGCAGCCCGAGGTTGAGTCCCTGCCCGCCCATGGGCGAGTGGATGTGCGCGGCGTCCCCGGCGAGCAGCACCCGGCCGTGGCGGTACCGCTCGACCTGCCGCGAGGCGTCGGTGAACCGGGACGCCCACCGGACGCCCGTCAGCCGGACCCCCGGGCCGAACTCGTTGCGCAGCGCCCGCTGCACCTCCTCCTCGGTGATCGGGGTGTCGCGGGACAACGCCTGCTGCTCGGCCCCGTAGAACAGGAACCGGTGCACGCCATCGCCGATGGGCGCGATGTAGCCCTTGCCGGTCTTGTCGGGCGTCATGACGGGCAGCGTCCAGGTCTCCGGCACGGCGCCGTCCGGGTCGGAGATCGTGATGTCGGCGACCACCGAGAGCAGCTTGCCGTCCAGGCCGGGAAAGCCGACGCCCAGCAGCTCCCGGACGGTGCTGCGACCGCCGTCGCAGCCCACCAGGTAGCGCGCGGTGAGCCGCGACTCGCCGTCCGCGGGCCCGCGCAGGGTCGCCTCGACCCCGTCGGCGTCCTGCGACAGCGCGGTGACCTCGTGCCCGCGCAGCACCCGGACGCCCAGCTCGCCGAGCCGCTCCTCCAGCAGCGCCTCGACGCGCCCCTGGGGGATGCCGATCGAGTACGGATGCCGGGTGTCCCAGGCGGTGTAATCCAGTCGCAGCCCGGCGAAATGCCCGCCGGGCACCCGCTGGATCGCCCGGTCCATGAGGGGGTCGAGGAGGCCGCGTAACTCCAGCGCCTCCGCGGAGCGGGGCTGGATGCCGAGCGCCTTGGACTGCCCGCTGCGCCGGGGAAGCCGTTCGACGACCACAGCCGCAGCCCCTGCGAGGCCCAGCTCTGCGGCGAGCATGAGCCCGGTCGGCCCGGCTCCGACGACGATCACATCGACGTTCATCACGGATGCTCCGTTCGACAGGGATCGGCGATGAGGTCGCCGACCGCTGCGCCGACGGTAACGGCGCGGGTGCCGGTTCCCGCAACGATAGTGCCCGACGTCAGCGGGAGGACCGAGGTGCTAGGCTGCCGTCCGTTCGGTGCCGGATCTGTGTGGAAGGGAGGTGAGGTTCGATGACCGCGGTGAAGACCGCTGCCCCGTGCAGCGCCCGGACCGACCTCACGTCCCGGGCCCCGGTCTGACCCACTTCCTCTCCCTGCCCTGAGTCAGGCGGGGTGACGTCCACGTCTCGTCGGGGCCCCTTCTCCGCAAGGGTCTCACGTTGTCACACACGTATACCGATCCATCCGGCCTGTCCCGGTACGGGTGGACCGGCGCACTCGACCGAACCTTCACCGAACACTACGAAGCGCTGCTGCCGCGGCACAGCGCGATCGTGCGTTCGTCAGCGTCCAGGGACGCGGCCAAGCTGGAACGGCTGCTCGCCCCGGCCTGGGAGAGCGGGGCGCAGCCGATGATCGTCCTGACCAAGGCGGACTTGGCCAGGTCTTCGCCGAGATCGAAGAGCGCGCCGCGTTCTGCCGTTTCGCCGACTGCGCCCACGACACCGAGCCGGGCTGCGCGACGAGCGCGTCAACCACAAGAAGGGCATCACCGCTCACCTGCGCACCACCTACAGGTTCCGGGACCGGCAGTCATGACCGGCCGCATCCCCCGTCCGTCCGTTCCGTCCACCACGAACACCGGCCAGGTCCCGCATCCGCAGAAGGACAAGGAGACGAACCCGATCATGACCTCTTCCTGGATCACCCGCCCCGAGAACGCCGCCGACACCGCCGCCGTCCGCGAGATCAACCTCGCGGCCTTCCCCGGCCCGCACGAGGCCGACCTCGTCGAGGCGCTGCGGGCCGACCCGCAGGCGTGGCTGCCCGGCCTGGCCTGGCTGGCCGAGGCTCCCGGCGGCGAGCTCGCCGGATACGCGCTGCTCACCCGCTGCCACGTCGGCGACTCCCCCGCCGTCGCGTTGGGCCCGTGCGCCGTCCGGCCCGGACACCAGCGACAGGGCGCGGGTTCCGCCGCCATCCGCGCCGCCCTGCAGGCGGCCCGTGAGCAGGGCGAGAACCTGGTGGTCGTGCTCGGTCACGCCGAGTACTACCCGCGGTTCGGCTTCACCCCGGCCTCCGGGTTCGGCATCCGGCCACCGTTCGAGGTCGAGGACAAGTACATGATGGCCCTCGCCCTCGACCCCGAGCGGCCGGTCCCGAACGGCGTCATCCGCTACGCGGCGGCGTTCGGCGTCTGATCGCGCGTTCCTCGCCCGCGGCGTACGGCCCTCAGCACGGCTGGGGGCCGTACGGCCGAGCATGTCGAAATTCCCTCCGGCACGGACGTCGAGACCGGCGCCGCCGCTCCGACTCCCCTGTGACCGGCTCCCAGCAGGGGAGCCGCCGACGGCAGGGAGTCGACATGGGGACGCTGGAGAACAAGAACGCCCTGGTGACCGGCGGATCGCGGGGAATCGGACGGGCGATCGTGGTGCGGCTGGCCCGCGAGGGCGCGGCGGTGCTGTTCACCTACCACCGCGACCAGGCGGCGGCCGAAGCGGTGGTGGCCGAGGTGGCGGCCTTCGGCGGGCGGGCGATCGCCGTACGGGCGGACCAGGGGCGCCTGGAAGACCTCAAGCACCTCTTCGGCGAGGTCGACCGGCGCCTGGGCGGTCTGGACGTGGTGGTCAACAACGCGGCGATCAACCCGATGGGAGACATCCGCGACGCCGTCGAGAGCGACTTCGACGAGGTGATGGCGGTCAACGCCAAGGGCCCGTTCTTCGTCATGCAGGCCGCCGCGGAAAGGCTCGGTGACGGCGGACGGATCGTCAACATCTCCTCCAGCGGCGCGGCGCCCGGCCTGGCCCTGTACTTCGCCAGCAAAGCGGCGCTGGAGTCGATCACCGCGGTCGCGGCCCGCGAGTTCGGTCCCAGGGGCATCACGGTCAACAGCGTCTCCCCCGGCGCCACCGACACGGACATGATGCGCGCCGCCGCCGGTGAGCACCTGGAGCAGGCCATCGAGCACACCGTGGCCCTGACGCCGCTGCAACGGCTGGGACGTCCGGAGGACATCGCCAACGTCGTCGCCTTCCTGGCCGGGCCCGACGCCCAATGGGTCACCGGCCAGAACCTGCGCGTCTCCGGCGGCCTGGTGATCTGACCGGCGGCGGCGAGCCGTTCCGCCGGGGCGTCGCGTCAAGCAGTGGGTTCCAGGGACTCGTCGAACGGTTCCAGAGGGCGGGCGCCGAGCACGCACCCGGCCGGCACGTACGGCAGGCACGCCTGCACCCCGGCGACCTCCTCCTCGCCGATCGACCAGTCCATGGCGGCCGGGCCCGCGCCCAGCAGGACCGCCTCCATGAAGTCGTTCCAGCGTCCGTACGAGCTGAGCAGGACCAGGTCGTCCGGCACGTCCAGGTCCAGGACGACGTAACGGGCGTACTCCTCCTCGGTCTGCGGGCAGAGCAGGGCCTCGGCGGTCACGGCCACCGTGGCGTCGCGGGTGTCCGGGCCGGGCCACGCCCACACCGGCGGACGGCCCCGGCAGTCGAGGCCCCGCCTGGCCATCTCCCCCACCATCGCCTCGTACACCGGCCGGTACGACGGGATCGGCAGGCGGGCCCAGTCGCCGGCCAGATCGCCGCCGGTCTCCAGGGTGGCCAGGACCGCCCGGTGCTGCACCGTCCACAAACGCATCCGACGATTGTGGCAGGACCGGCCGCCGCGACCGGGTGTATCGCGGGCGTATCGAAAAACGCATACCTCACGGCAACAGCCGTCCCCCTTGACTGTGGGGCATGGAAAGGGAGAAGGCTTCGGCCGATGACGGGAGATGGGACCGGCGTTCGCTGTTCCGGGGGGCCGCCGTGCTGGCCGGCGCCGCCGCGGCGGCACCGCTGCTGGACGGGGCGGCCATGGCGCTGGCCGACGGCGGCGACGCCGACGCGCTGTTCAAGGCAGGGAAGTTCGAGCAGGCCGGCCGCGCGTACGAGGAGATCCTGAAGAAGGACCCCGGTAACCTGCACGCGGCCCGCCGGCGCGGGTATGTCGCGCTGCTGTCCAACCGGTTCCCCGAAGCCGAGAAATACCTCAAGACGGCCGTCCGCCTGGCGCCCGGAGACAAGGAGGCCAACGAGCTCCTGGGCGACTGCTACATCCGGCAGGACAAGTTCGCCCTCTCCGTTCCGTGCTGGAAGGCGGCCGGCGCGGAGGACTACGCCACGTGGTTCGCGGCGATCAGCGGGGAGGCGTACCAGGTCAAGGGTGACGTCGGCCGGGTGCGGTTCCTGCAGATGGACCCGCGGCCGCTGGTGGAGGCCTCGGTCAACGGCGGACCGGCGAAGCGCTTCACGTTCTACACCGGCGCCCCGAACCTGAGCCTGACCGCGTCGGCGGCCAAGGAGGCCGGGCTGAAGGCCGTCGTCAGCCAGAAGACCGACTTCGAGGGCACGCCCATCTGGGTGCACTACGGGGTGCTGGACTCCTTCAGGCTGGGCGGCATCGAACTGCGCAACGTCCCCGTCGGCTGGTCGTCGACGGAGTCGGGCGCGGACGTCGGCGCCGAGGGCGACGGCGACGGCCTGATCGGCACGTGGGTCTTCTACCACCTGCTGACCACGTTCGACTACGCGGGCCGGCACCTCATCCTGCGCCCCCGCACCCCCGAGACGGCCAGGAAGGCCCGCGCCGCGGCCGCGCGCGCGGGCGCCGAGCCGCTGCCGATGTGGCTGTCCCGTGACCACGACGTGCACAGCGTGGGCAGCATCGCGGGGTCCGGCCCGCGGGTGGTGGGCGTGAACCTCGGCGGGGTCGGCGAGATCGCCGCGGGCATGCCCGAAGAGGTGGCCAGACGTCTGGGGGTCCGGGTCGACCTCGACCGCCCGATCGAGACGTTCGCCCACAGCCACCCGACCATCACCCACCCCTGCTATCCGGAGGAGATCCGGCTCGGCGACGCCGTCGCGCAGCGGGTCTACTGCGAGGCGGACCCGAACATGCCGGTCAACGTGCCCTGGCCCTACGGGTCGGGCTTCGACGGGATCGGCCACTTCGCCCACTGCTTCTTCAAGCCCTACAACCTCACCCTCGACTTCACCGACATGAAGCTCTACATCGTCCGCGGCAAGGCCGCCTGATCATCCTGGCCGCAGCCGGTCGCGGCGGCGGGTCAGCGAGGCGGTCTCGGCGGTGTTGCCGGCCAGCTCGATGGCCCTGTCGTAGGCGGCGCGCGCCTCCTGACCGCGGCCCAGCCGGCGCAGCAGGTCGGCGCGGGTGGCGTGGTAGGCGTGGTATCCGGCCAGCCTGTCCCCGAGCCGGTCGACGGCCGCCAGCGCCACCTCGGGCCCGTCGAGCTCGGCGACCGCGACGGCCCGGTTGAGCGCGACGATCGGCGAGGGGTCCAGGCGGACGAGCTGGTCGTACAGGGCGAGCACCTGCGACCAGTCGGTGTCGCGCATGTGGCGGGCGGAGGTGTGCACGGCGTTGATCGCCGCGAGGATCTGGTAGCGGCCCGGCGCCACCCCTGCGGCGGCCGCGGCCAGGCGCTCGCGCACCAGCCGGTGGCCCTCGGCGATCAGCGCCGCGTCCCAGACCCCGCGGTCCTGCTCGTCGAGCGCGACCAGCTCGCCGCCGGCCGAGACCCGGGCGGGACGGCGGGCCTCGATGAGCAGCATCAGCGCCAGCAGCCCGGTCACCTCGCCGTCGTCCGGCAGGAGGGCGCGGATCAGGCGGGTGAGCCGGATCGCCTCGGCGGTCAGCTCGTGCCGTACGGGATCGGTGCCCGGGCCGGTGGCCAGGTAGCCCTCGTTGAAGACCAGGAACAGCACGGCGAGCACGCCGGACACGCGCGCCGGGAGATCGTCGGCGGACGGCACCCGATAGGGGATGCGCGCCGCCTTGATCTTGGCCTTCGCGCGGGTGATCCGCTGTCCCACGGCGCTCTCCTGGGCCAGGAAGGCGCGGGCGATCTCGGGCATGGTCAGCCCGGCGACCAGGCGCAGCGTCAGCGCCACGCGGGACTCCATCGCCAGCGCCGGATGACAGCAGGTGAAGATCAGCCGGAGCCGGTCGTCGTCGATGGCGCCGGCAGGCTCGGGCGGGTCGTCGTGGGACATCTGAGCCTTCCTGTGCTTGTCGTCGCGCTTGCTCTCGCGCCGGATCCGGTCGATGGCCTTGCGGTTGGCGGTGGTGGTCAGCCAGGCGCCCGGGTTGGGCGGCACGCCGTCGGCCGGCCACCGCTCGACGGCGGTCGCGAACGCCTCGGCGGCCGCCTCCTCGGCGAGGTCGAGGTCACCGAAGCGCCTGGTCAGGGCGGCGACCACCCGGGCCCACTCCGCGCGGTGGGCCCGGGTGACCGCCTCGCGGGAGTCGGTCACAGGAACGGTCGCACCTCGACCTTGCGGTTGCAGTGCTTCGACCCGTCGGCGGCGAGCCGGAGCGCCACGTCGAGGTCGGGGGCCTCGATGATCCAGAAGCCGGCGAGGTACTCCTTGGACTCCAGAAAGGGCCCGTCGGTGACCATCGCCTCCGCGCCCCGGTTGTCGATGACGGTGGCCGTGGCGGGCGCGGCGAGGCCGCCGGCGAAGACCCAGTGGCCCTGGGTCCGGAGGCGGTCGTTGAACACGTCGATCGCCGCGTGCTCCTCCGGGGTGGCCGAATTGGTCCTGTCGTCGATCACTGAGATCAGGTATTGCATGTGCAGATCGTCTCCTATGGGGTCAAGGCTGCGGGCGGCATTCAGGCCGCCTGTGGCGCCGCCCCTTGTGGGCGGCCTCACCCCTGCTACGAACGCCGCCGCCGTGATCCGACACCGCCCGCCGGACCTCTTGTACGTACTTTTACCTGGAACGCCGACGGCGGGACGCCCGATCATCTGGTGTGCTCCTCAGCAACCGTGCCGTCTTCGCCAGCTCCGACCTCGACGAGGTCCGCGGCGAGGTCGCCAAGGTGTTCTGCCCGCACCGGCTGGACCTGGCCGGGGACGCGGACCTGCTGTCGGCCCGGTTCAACTCCGTGCAGCTCGGCTCGGTCCGCGTCAGCTACCTCGACTACGGGGCCGACGTGCACATCGAGCCGGGCGACCTCGACACGTTCTTCCTGGTCATGATCCCGCTCGCCGGACGCAGCCTGATCCGCGCCGGCGACGAGGAGGTCGTCTCCTCCCCGTCCCTGGCCACGCTGCCCTCGCCGACCCGCCACCTCGACATGCGGTGGGCCGCCGGTTGCCCGCAGTTGCTGGTCAAGTTCGAGCGCACGGCGATCGAACGCGCGCTGGAGCAGATGCTCGGCGAGCCGCTCGCCGGCCCGGTCGTCTTCGACCTCGGCATGGACCTGACGACGGGCTGGACCCGCTCCTGGCGCGACATGGCCGACCTGCTGGTCAGGGAGGCCGAGCGGGACGACGGGCTGGCCGGCCACCCGCTGGCCGTCGCCCATCTGGAGAACGCCCTGATCACCCTGCTGCTGACCATGCAGCCCTCCAACTACCTGGACCGGCTGACCGCTCCCAGGCCGCCTGCGCTGCCGAAGGTGGTGCGCCGGGCGATGGAGTTCATCGAAGGGCACGCCCACCTGCCGCTGAGCACCACGGACATCGCCGGCGCCGTCGCGGTCAGCAGCCGCTCCCTGCAGGAGGGTTTCCGCGCGCATCTCGGGCTGTCCCCGATGGCCCACCTCAGGCAGGTGCGGCTGACGCGCGTGCACGACGAGCTCAGGACGGCCGACCCCGCCAGGGCCACGGTGACCACGGTGGCCGCCCGATGGGGATTCCTGCACCAGGGACGATTCGCCGCCCAGTACCGGGAGAGGTACGGGCAGCCGCCGTCGGAGACGTTGCGCACAGGTCCCGCGTCAGGCGGATGAGATCCGCGCTCAGCGGATGGCACGGGCGCACGCGCCGCCCGTACCGTTCTGGTCAGGCGCCGACCTGATCCTCCACACCACACCAGAAGGACAACCACCATGCGCGACATCCTCATCGTCGGCGCCGGCCAGGCCGGTCTCCACCTGGCCATCGGCCTGCTCCAGCACGGCTACGACGTGACCGTGGTCTCCAACCGCACCCCCGAGTCCATCCGCGACGGCCGGGTGATGTCCGGCCAGGCCATGTTCGGCACCGCGCAGGCCCACGAGCGCGAGCTCGGCCTCGACCGGTGGGCCGACGTCTGCCCGCCCATCGAGGGCATCGCGCTCACGGTCCCGGGCCCCGAGGGCGGCAAGGCCCTGGACTGGGCGGCGCGGCTGGACGTCCCCGCCCGCTCGGTCGACCAGCGGCTGAAGATGCCGGCCTGGCTGGGCGAGTTCGAGCGGCTCGGCGGCAAGCTCGTCCTGCACGACGCCACCCCCGACGACCTGGAGAGCTACGCGGCCCGGTACGACCTGGTCCTGGTCGCCGCGGGCAAGGGCCAGATCGCCTCGCTCTTCGAACGCGACCCCGCCCGCTCCCCCTACGCCATCCCGCAGCGCGCGCTGGCCGTCACCTACGTCAACGGCCTGGCCCCCCGTCCCGGTCACTCGGCGGTCTGCTTCAACCTGCTGCCCGGCGTGGGCGAGTACTTCGTCTTCCCCGCGCTCACGCACACCGGCCCCTGCGAGATCATGGTGTTCGAGGGCGTGCCGGGCGGCCCCATGGACTGCTGGGGCGACGTCCGCGGCCCCGCCGAGCACCTGGCCCGCAGCCGCCGGATCCTGGAGACCTTCTTCCCGTGGGAGGCCGAGCGCTGCGCCGCCATCGAGCTCACCGACGCCAACGCGGTGCTGACCGGCCGCTTCGCCCCCACCGTCCGGCGTCCGGTGGCCGTGCTGCCCTCCGGCGCGCCGGTGCTCGGCGTCGCCGACGTCGTGGTGCTCAACGACCCGATCACCGGGCAGGGCAGCAACAACGCGGCCAAGTGCGCCGCCACCTACCTGCGGGCCATCGTGGAACGCGGCGACCGGCCGTTCGACGCCGACTGGATGCGGCAGACCTTCGACCTGTTCTGGACGCAGGCCCAGCACGTCACGAACTGGACCAACGCCCTGCTCGCACCGGCCGAGCCGCACCACCTGGCGCTGCTGGGCGCCGCCGGTCAGCGTCCGGAGATCGCCTCCCGGTTCGTCAACGGCTTCGACGACCCGGCCGACTACGCCGATTGGTTCATGGACGCCGGCCGTGCCGAGACCTATCTGGGCAGGGTGACGGCATGAGGTCGCTCCGCGAGGCCTTCGGGCAGTTCGCGACCGGGGTGGCGGTGATCACGACGGTGACCGCCGACGGGGAGCGGGCCGGCGTGACCGTCAACTCCCTCACCTCGGTCTCGCTCGATCCGGCGCTGCTGCTGTGGTGCCTGTCGAACCGGGCGCCCAGCGCGCCGCTCTTCCTGCGGGCCGGGCGGTTCGCCGTCAACGTCCTGGCCGCCGACCAGGGCCACCTGTCCAGCCGCTTCGCCACCCCCGCGGCCGACAAGTTCGCCGGGGTGGAGCTGCTGGGCACGCCGCTGCCCATCCTCGCCGGGACGCTGGCCAGCTTCGTCTGCCGCACCGAGCGCGTCCACGACGGCGGCGACCACCACATCCTCGTCGGAGCGGTGGAACGGTACCAGCGGGCCGGGGGCGAGCCGCTCGTCTTCCACTCCGGCCGCTACCGGGAGTTCTGGCCCGAGATGAACGCCGTCGAGGGCCGGCGGCCGGGACCGGTCCGCCGCCCGGAGGACCGGTACGCCCGGC
The DNA here is from genome assembly GCF_040298265.1 of Nonomuraea sp. NPDC001636. NCBI lineage: Bacteria > Bacillati > Actinomycetota > Actinomycetes > Streptosporangiales > Streptosporangiaceae > Nonomuraea > Nonomuraea sp. NPDC001636. The sequence goes on along the minus strand of NZ_JBEOZT010000028.1, from coordinate 129,273 downwards.
AGGCCGGCGGCTAAGGGCGCGAGCCGTGCCAGGAGTTCCACAACCCCTGATAGACCCCGCCGGCCGCGACCAGCTCGTCGTGCGCGCCGAACTCCACGACGCGGCCGGCCTCCATCACCACCACCCGATCCGCGTCCCGCGCCGTGTGCAGCCGGTGCGCGATCGCGATCACCGTACGTCCGTCCAGCACCGCCGCCAGCGACCGTTCGGCGCGCCGGGCCGTACGCGGGTCGAGCATGGCGGTGGCCTCGTCGAGGATGACGGTGTGCGGGTCGGCCAGGATGACCCGGGCCAGGGCGAGCTGCAGCAGCGCCCCGCCCACGGCGACCGCGGCGAGCAGGTCGATCGTCCCGCCGGCGGAGATGGTGTCGATGATGCGGCCCAGCAGCCACGGGCTGACCAGGGCCGCGGCCGCCGCCAGGCCGTTGAGGAGCAGAGTGGCGGTGAACCCGGGGACGTCGCGGCGGATCAGGCGCAGGGCCGCCTACCGTACGCGCCTGCGGTCGGCGACGGGGAGGTCGCGGCTCACGACACCACCGTCCCGTACTCGTCGCTGGATTCCAGCAGGTCGCGGTGGATGCCGGTGGCGGCCACCCGGCCGTCCTCGATCAGGAGGACCTGGTCGGCCTGGGCGAGCAGCAGCGGCGACGTGGTGGCGACGACCGTCGTGCGGCCGGCGCGCGCCGTGCGAAGGCGCTGGGCGAGCAGCGATTCGGTGTGCGCGTCCAGCGCGGAGGTGGGGTCCACCGCGAGCAGCAGCTCGGGATCGGCCACCAGCGCCCTGGCCAGGCGCACCCGCTGACGCTGGCCGCCCGACAGGTTGCGGCCGCCCGGCTCGATCACGGAGTCCAGGCCGTGGCGCAGCCCGGCGACCACGTCCTGGGCGGCGGCGACGGCGACCGCGCGACGGATGGTCTCGTCGTCGGCCTCGCCCCGGCCCTGCAGGACCTCGCGCAGCGTGCCGGTGAACAGCGCGGCGTCGTGGTCGGCGATCAACGACGTGCCGTCGAAGCCGCCGAGGCTCTCCAGCAGCGCCACGCTCTCCTCGGGACGGGCGCTGACCAGCAGGCGCGCCTGTTCAGGTCCGCGCCGAGCGTGTTGATCTGCTCCACCAGGGCGCGCACCGTGCGGAAGTTGGCGTCCATCCGGATCTTGGTCATCGTACGGTGCCGCATCATCGCCAGCCAGGCGTTGACCAGCCCGGCGCCGAGCAGCGCCAGCACCCAGCCGGGCGCCAGGTCGTCGTCGATCGCCCTCGACAGCAGGTACGGCGGGAGCGTGAGGCCCACCGTCCACAGGGTGCCGAGCGTCGCGCCCAAGGCGACCCGGCCCTTCTGTGCCCACGCCAACCAGCACAAATACCGAGCAGCCGCCTTCACGGCGATCACGCTGGACCATGGCCGGACCGGCCTGGCGGCGGGGTTCCTCCGTGGCGCCGCGGTCGCTTCGGGGCTTTGAGGACGCCCTGGTTCAGCCCCGTGCGACGCCGAAGGGCGGCAGGTCGATCAGGTGCAGAACGGCTGCGGGCGGGAAGTCCGGCCACGAGTTCGGCGGATCCTGGGTCAGGTTGCGCAGGTGCCTGTCGATGAAGCGCTGGGTGTCGCGCAGCACCCTGGCCGTGGTGGCGGCGTCGATGACGCCGTCCCGCAGCGCGTCGGCGAGCTCGTCGAGGTCCAGGACCTCGTAGCGGGGTCCGGCCGGGGGCACGACGATGTCCACGTAGAGGTCGCGGACCGTCAGCTGCTTCGGGCTCGCCTCCTCCACCTCGACCAGGTCGACGTACCAACCGCCTTCGAGTGCGTCCACGAAGGTGACCGGCCTCCGGATCTGCACCCCTTCGTCGGCGATCACGAAGCAGCGATCGGTCGTGGGACGGCCGGGAACCCGCCATGGGGGAAGGATCTCGACGTCGTAGGCCACGATGTTGTCGCCGGTTCGGACACCGGAGCACCATTGCCTGGTGCGGTGGTGGACACGTACCTCTTCGAGAGTCACGAACCGCAGTATGACCGCGCCGGGAGGCCAGGGCTGCTCTGGCTGATGCCGTCACCGCTGATCGACGGGTTCCTGCGGGGCGTGGGCGGCGTCGAGGCGTTCGAACGGGCCTGGGCCGTCGTGCGGTTTCGGCGCGGCGCCGAGGTGGCGGACGCGCAGCTCGTCCATGAGCTGCTCGACGAACGCCGGGCCCTCGTCCCGCATGGCCTGCTGCCGGTTCCGGAGGTCTTCGCTGCCCGGACGCCAGTCGAGGCCCCAGTTGCCGAGGGCGTAGATGATCGGAAGGGTCCGGATGCCGGCTTCGGTGAGGCTGTAGCGGGCGCGCTGGCCCCGGGCGGCGGTGCCGCGGGTGAGGATGCCCGCCTCGACGAGCCGCACGAGGCGGTCGGCGAGGATGTTCGAGGCGATGCCCTCGATCGATCCGGTGAGCAGCGCCCGGAAGTGGCGGCGGTCGTGGAAGATGACGTCGCGCAGCACGAGCAACGTCCAGCGATCTCCGAGCACCTCGACGGCGGCGTTGATCGGGCATCCGGACCGTGGTTCCACGATTCCTCTCCTCCTTGACAGGGTTTTCGCTCCCCCTATAGTAATTGCAAATTGCAATCACTTTTTCCGAGGAGAAGCTGATGGGTCGCTTCGTCTATTCGATGCAGGTGTCCCTCGACCTGCGGATCGAGCAGGTTCCGGGGGACGCCGGCGCCGGCGAATGGCTGCGTCTCGACGAGGAACTGCACCGCGCGGCCAACGCGCAGATGCAGGAGCTCGCGCTCATGGTCCACGGCCGGGTCTACTACGAGGTCATGGAGGAGTACTGGCCACAGGCGAGCGCGGACGCGTCGTTGCCGGACTACATGCGTGAGTACGGCGAGATGTGGACCGCCAAGCCCAAGATGCTCGTCTCCCGCACGCGCCGCGACGCCGCCCACAACACCCGGATCATCGGCGGCGACGACGCGATCGAGCAGCTCGCCGCCCTGCGCGCCGAGACCGACGGCAGCATCAGCGTGGGCGGCGCGACGCTCGCGACGCAGCTGCTCCGGGCGGGGCTGCTGGACGAGTTGCTGCTCTTCACCCACCCCGCGATCCTCGGCTTCGGCAGGCCGCTGTTCGACGACTACGACCTGCCGATCGACCTCGACCTGCTGGCGCGGCAAACCTTCGAACAGGGCGTCACGATGCATCACTACGCCGTCCGGGACGTGAAGGAGGCGAGCTCGTGCTGAGGCAGGTCGCGGAGGGCGTGTGGGTCCACGAGAGCGAGTTCGTGCAGAGCAACGCCGTCGCGGTGCGGGGCCGCGCCGGGGTGCTGCTCATCGACCCCGGGGTGACCGGCGCCGAGCTCGACTGCCTCGCCCACGACCTCGACGAATTGCGCCAGCCCGTGGTGGCCGGGTTTTCCACGCATCCGGACTGGGATCACCTGCTCTGGCACGCCCGGCTCGGCGAGGCGCCCCGTTACGGCACGGCGCGCTGCGCGGCCACCGTCCGCGAGCAGCTGCCGGACGACGCCGCGAAGGCCCGCGTCGCCGACCACCTGCTGGAGACGGAGATCGCCGGCCAGGTACCCATGGACCTGCTCGGCCTCATCACCGGCCTGCCCGCCGGAACCACCCAGATCCCTTGGGACGGCCCCGAGATCCGGATCATCGAGCATCAAGCACACGCCCCCGGCCACGCGGCGTTGTTGATCGAGGAACGCGGGGTGCTCGTCGCCGGCGACATGCTGTCCGACGTCCTGGTTCCGATGCTCGACCTCGACGGCACCGCCGACCCGATCGAGGACTACCTCACCGCGCTCCGGCTGCTGGAGGACGTGGCGGGTGGCGTCGACGTCGTCGTCCCCGGTCATGGTTCCGTCGGCGGGGCCGACCAGGTGAAGGCGCGGATCGCGCAGGATCGGGCGTACGTGCTCGCGTTGCGGGACGGCCACGTCTCCGCCGATCCGCGGATCGGCCCGTCGGCCAAGCCAGGCTGGGAGTGGGTGAGCAGTGTGCACGAAGGGCAGCTCCAGCGCCTCGCCGGAAGAAACGGGCGCGACGGGACGTCCCGCTAGCGAAAGCCCCCAGGCCCCGGGAGCCCCGGGCTCGCTGTTCCAGCCAGGCGTCGGCGTTCAAGGTCCTGGAGGGCACGCCGAACGCTTCTTCATCATCGACCTCCTCCGGCCGCCGGCGGGATGTTGTGGTTGAAGCGGAACATGTTGCCGGGGTCGCGGGCCGTCTTGACGGCGACCAGCCGCTCGTACGCCTGCGGTGTGAACGCCTGCCGCACGTCCTCCGGACCGGTGTGGGCGACGCCCGCCATGAAGTTGAGCGTGCGCATCCCGCTGTTCCATGGGGCGAGGGTCTGGACGACCCGGTCGTGCCCGGCGTGGACCGCCTCGTCCGCGCCGATGCCGAGGACACCGGCGGAGTACAGCTGGAACTGGCCTGCGGTGCGCGCGACCGCGCTCGGCAGGCGCGGCGGCCGGGCGAGGGCGCCGCCGAGATGACGGATCTCGATGCCGACCGCGCTGTCCGAACCGGGGCCCACCAGCGCCAGGATCGCCTCGACGGCGTCATGGTCGAGATGGGTGAGCTGGAAGTTGTCAATGTGGTACGAACCGGGCGTCGGCGGATCGTTGTGGATGGTGCCGACCTCGGTGTACGGGAGGTCGGTGACCGTGTCCAGCAGCGGCGTGGCGATCTCGCGCAGCGGCCTGACCAGCCGGGCGCCGTCCCGCGGCGAGCCGAGGTAGCTCAGGCGCAGGTGCATGGCGAAACGCCCGCGCAACTCCCGGGGGACCTCGGGCACCTCGGGCCAGGGCATCATCAGGAAGGAGGAACTGAGCTCGTCGGGCACCTCGGTGACCCATGTGCGGTAGAAGTGCAGCACGTCACGGATCGACTCGGCCGGGAAGAACAGGCCGCCGCCGTAGATCCGCGACACCTCCACCAGCTCCACCTCAAGTGAGGTGACCACGCCGAAGTTGCCCTTGCCGCCGCGCAACGCCCAGAACAGGTCGGTGTTCTCCGCCTCCGAGGCGGTGCGCAGTTCGCCGTCGGCGGTGACGACCTCGATGGAGCGTACGTGATCGGCGGCGTAACCGTAGCGGCGGGACAGCACGCCGATGCCGCCGCCCAGCGTGTAGGAGACGGCGCCGACGAACGGCGCCGAGCCGTTCAGCGGGGCCAGCCCGTGCCGGGCGGCGGACTGGATGACCTCCCGCCACAACACGCCCGCCTCCAGCCGCACGGTGCGGCGCTCGGGGTCGACCCGGTGGCCGTCCATGCGCCGCGTGGAGATGAGCAGGGCCCCGTCGGCGGGCGGCCCCACGCCGTGGCCGGTGGCCTGTACGGCGACGCCCAGCCCGTGGTCGCGGGCGAAGCGCACCGCGGCCATCACGTCGTCGGCGCCCGCCGCGCCGACGATGACGGCCGGGTGGTGGACGACGGAGCGGTCGAAGCCCTCCGCCTCCTCGGCGTACCCGGGGTCGCCCGGGAGGAAGACCGGTCCCTTGACGCTGTCGGCGAGCCCCGTCACCACCCCGGCGGCCAAAGTGGGGCCGACCGTCGGCCGGGTCTGCTCAATCACTGGCATGTCCTCACGTTTCGTCGTTCAGGTGGTGCGTCGGCCGGTCCAGGTCAGCCCGTGGTGAACTCGAAGGTCGGGTTCCGCCGGGCCCCCACCCGCTCCAGCGCCTCGGCCAGCAGGTGGACCTGGTCCAGAGAACTGCTGACCGGGTAGAGCACCAGGTCGTCGACGCCCGCGTCCGACAAAGCGATCAGCTCCTTGAGCAGGCGCTCGTCGGAGTCGAGCGAGTCGGCGCGGACCGCCTCGTAGTACGGCGACTCCCTGGAGCCGTAGTAGTGGGCCACGTACTCGTCGGTGAGCTGGACGGCCTCCGGACCACAGCAGAAGTAGCGGCCGGTGAGAATGTGCGGCCTGCCGGGCCGCTCGGCCCTCGCCCATGCCTCGGTGACGCCTTCGACGCCCTTCACCAGCAGGTCCAGGCTCAGCGTCGGCGCCACCCAGCCGTCGCCGAAACGGGCGGCGCGGGCATAGCCGGCGGGGATCAGGCCGCCGATGAGCAGCTTGGGACGGCCCTCCCCGGGCAGCGGGGTCGGGCCGGAGATGCTGGTGACCTCACCGTCCCAGACGCGCCGCATTTCGGTCAGGGTGTCGTCGAAGATCTTGCCGTGGCCCTTGTCGGGGGCGCCGCTGAGGGTGAAGTCGTCCGGCCAGCCCCCGATGCCCAGGCCCGCCGTGAGGCGGCCTTCCGAGATCAGGTCGACGGTGGCGAGTTGCTTGGCGAACAGGATCGGGTTGCCCCGCCATCCGACGTTCAGCACGCTGGTGACCAGCTGGACGCGCTCGGTCACCGCCGCGGCGATGCCGAGGGAGACCAGCGGGTCAAGGATGTCGTAGACCAGGCGGTCGATGGATCCCATGGAGTGGAAGCCGAGGCGCTCGCCGTCCTCCGCCCACTGCTTGACCTCCCGCGCAGGACGTCCGGGAACGGCGATCGGCAGACCAATTCCAATGTTCACGAGCACTCCGTCTCAACCAGATCTCATTAGGGCACAACGATCCGGACGGTCCATTTCCGGCCGTCCTCATGCGCCCGCCGAGGCGCACAGCCGTGACGATATTCAGCGAGATCGGCCTCGGGCTTGTACGGATCGGACATGCTCCGGGGATCTCCGCCGAACTGGCCGAACGACCAGCTCAGCGGACGCAAGGTCACGCTCTGGACCGGCCGCGGCGACATCGCCGACCGCCCGGCAGCCGAACCCATCCGAACCAGCCGGCCCGGACGCCTTCGAACCGCGCTCTAGGCGGACGTCGTGAGGCGCTGTGCCTGTGCGCGGCCGACCGAGGCGGCCCGCTCCAGATAGTCGGCGATCAGGGCGAGCGCGTCGTCGTCGTAATGGTCGAGCATCTCGACGAACGCCCTGCCGGGAACGTCCCAAGCCGCACCGATCCGCGCGCGGGCCTCCGGGGTCAGGGCGACCAGGGCGCGCCTGCGGTCGGCCGGGTCGGCGTGCCGGACGACGAGCCCCGCCTTGTCCAGGCGGTCGACCAGGCGGGTGGCCGAGCCGGGGGTGAGTCCGGCCAGGCGGGCGATCTCGCCGGTGCTGATCGGCCCCTCCTCCAGATCGAGCAGGGCCACGCATTGCAGGTCGGTGGGGTGGAGGCCGAGCCGGTCGGCCATGGCCTGGTTGAACAGCGTGTAGGCCGCGTAGTGGCGCTGACTCTCGTCGCTGATGCGCTTGAGCATCTCGGCTCGATTTGACACGTGCGGCTCCATACTCCTCATAATATTCGTCACGCAATCATTGCGTAACACAACATCTGTGTCGCGCTTTCATTCTATCGACAGACGTCGCACTCACGTCGCGAAGAGTCTGCGAAGGGATATGTACCGACATGACCATTCTTGTCACCGGCGCTCGCGGCACCGTCGCGACCGCCCTCATCGGCCTCCTGCGCGAGCAGGGCTTGTCCGTACGACCGGCTTCCAAGGCCCCCGCCGACCCGTCCGTCGTCAGGTGCGACCTGGGCGATCCGTCCACCTTTGACGGTGCGCTCGCAGGCGTGACCTCGGTGTTCCTCTACGCCGAGCCGTCACACGCGCAGGAGTTCGCCGCGGCGGCCGAGGCGGCCGGGGTCGAGCATGTCGTGCTGCTGTCCTCGGCCGCCGTGCTCATGCCCGACCCCGACAGCAGCCCCTTGGCCGCCACGCATCTCGTCCCGGAACGCGCCCTGGCCGCCTCGCCCGTGCCGAGCACCGTGCTGCGGCCCGGCACCTTCTGCGGCAACGCGATGGCGTGGTCATGGGCGATCAAGTCGGGGAAGCCGATCAACCTGCCCTACCCGCACGCACACGTCGACGCCCTCCACGAGGCGGACATCGCGGCGGTGGCGGCCGCCGTTCTGGCCGACCCCGCCCTCGGCGGCAGAGCGTACACACTGACCGGCCCCCAGTCGCTCACGTTCACCGACCAGATCGAGATCCTCTCCCGCGTCACCGGGCGGGACATCACGATCACGCCCGTCACCAGGCAGGAGTGGACGGCCGAAATGGCGCAGTACATGAGCCCGGCCTTCGCGGACGCCCTGCTGGACTACTGGCAGAGCTGCGACGGCCGTCCGATCGAGCTCACCCCGGTGGTGGAGGAACTGACCGGCACGCCCGCGCGGACGTTCGCCTCCTGGGCCGAGGAGAACCGGGCGGCATTCCGCGGCCAGTAAGCCTGATCGCCGCGGCGCGGCCCCTTGCGACTCCGGTCGCAGGCAGGTCGCGGCGGTCATACCGGGGTCGCATGCGGCTCTCGGCCTCGGGCCCGATGTCCGGCCGACGTCGTTGCGACACCGTGATCACATGAACGTGACCGTGTTCGGCCTGTCCCTCGTGGAACTCCTGGCCCTGGTTTCCGCCGTCGTGCTGGTGGTGGCCCGCTGGCTGCCGTCCGGAGCGCGCCGGCCGTCGATCCTGGCCGGTGCGGCGGCCCTCGTGGTGTCCGCAGGCGTGCTGGCCGTGCTCGGGATCCGCTGGCAGCTCCTCCCCGTTCTCGCCGGCGGGGGCATCGCGCTGGCGTTCGCCGCGCCGTCGCTGCTGGGGTGGCGTGCCGGGCGGCGGGCTCGATGGTGGCTGGCGCTGCCGGGGTCGGCGGCATGCCTGGCGCTGGTCGTCGCGGGCGCGACGGCGGCGTGGGCGCTGCCCCTGCCCGTGTTCCCCGAGCCGTCGGGCGCCTACGCCGTCGGCACCACCGTCGTCCAGTGGACCGACCCTGATCGCGCGGAGGCCGCCACGTCCCGGACCGACGACCAGCGGGTGGTCGTCGTCCAGCTCTGGTATCCCGCGCAGGACGTCCCCCCGGCCGCCCAGCGCGCGCGGTACCTCGGCCGCACGGCACGCGAAGCGCAAGTCGTCGCCCGTGGCGAGGCCGACTACCTGGGCCTTCCCGCCTTCGTTCTGGACGAGCCGGCACGCGCCCGCACGCGTTCGGTGCCCGATGCGCCGGTGGCCGGCGGCGGCCGGTTCCCCGTGGTGCTGTTCTCGCCCGGACTCGGCGGCGTGCGCACCCAGAACACCGCCTGGGCCGAGGAACTGGCCGGCCGCGGGTACGTCGTGGCGGCCCTCGACCACCCGTACGACTCGGCCGTCGTCACCCTCGCCGACGGCCGAACGGTCCGCACCAAGGTCGCGGCCACCGGCGACCAGGCCGAGGACAACAGACGCGCGGCCGGATGGACGGCGGTCAGGGCCGCCGACCTCAGCTTCGTCCTCACCCAGCTCGACCGCCTGGACCGCGGAGAGATCCCCGGCCTCCTGAGCGGACGCCTCGACGTCCGCCGCGCCGCGGCGACCGGCCACTCCCTCGGGGGCGCCGCCGCCCTGCAGGCCGCCCGCCAGGACCCCCGCTTCGCGGCCGTCATCGACCTGGACGGCTTCCCCCGCGACCCCGCCGCGCGGCCGTTCCACCAGCCCGTGCTCGCGCTCACCCACGACGTCGAACCGGGCGAGGAGCCGGACTACCTCCCGCGCCTCACGCAGGTGCTCCAGCTCAGTACGGCGACCGGCTACCGGCTCACCGTCCCCGGCACAGCGCATCTCACCTTCACCGACGCGCCGCTGTTCATGCCGCCCCTGCCCGCGCTCGTCGGCTCTCTTGGCCGGACGGCCGGGCCGCGCATCACCGCGGCTGTCACCGTCGCCTTCCTGGACGCCACACTCCGCGGCGGCTCCGGCGACCTGGCCGCGACCCTGTCCAGGTACGGCCACCTGACCGTCCTGTGACGGCCACCCGATCGGTACGCGCTACATGCAGATCGGGTGACAGACCCACTTGCCCTGCCAGAAGGTGCACCGCTCGCACTCCCCACGTTCGACCACCTTGTCCGCGATCGTCGCCCGTTCGAACCCCAAAGGCGTCAGCAGACCGGAGAGCTCCCCTTCGTCGCCCGCCTCGACGGCGGCGCTGAACCTGCTCTCGAAGTCCTTGTCGTACTTCAGCAGGACGGCCAGCTCATGGAGCTTTCTGGCGTAATTCAGCAGGTCATCGGCCGTGGGCCGGACATCCGTGGTCATGCCGCGACTCTCCCCTGAGGGACATGCCCGAATGCCTGCCCTCGCCGACAATTGACCCGAGATCAACGAAGGTATGAAGAATGCCGTCTTCTCCCGGAAACTTCAGCGGCGCGACAGGAACGGCAGCAGCCGGCTGATCTCGTCGTCCACCGCCTGCTGTTCGTCCCGGGAGAAGCTGCCGAACGGTGTCAGTCGTACGTCGCCCGCGGTGAAGGACCAGGTGCCGCGGACGTAACCGTCGACGAGCACGGTGGGCAGGACCCTGGCCTGTCCGGGGGTGACGTGCTTGCGATCGGCGTCGGCGATGATACGGCTGCGGTCGGCGTGGCCCAGGAGGGCGTTGTCGTAGGCGGGCAGCAGCCGCACCGGCGCGGGGGTGTCGGGGTCAGGGAGCGGGACGTCGGGCAGGTCGAGCAGGCGCCGGCCGTCGGGGCCGGTGTAGTGGCGCAGGTCCGGGCCCATGTCCGAGACGATCCGGTCCAGCCGGGTCAGCCCGGACCACGCCTGGACGTCCGCCACGGTGGCGGGCCCGAAGGCGGCCAGGTAGCGGCGGACCAGGTCGCGGAGCGCGGCGGGCTGCGGGGCCTCGACCGGGACGGCGCTGACGGTGATCGACGAGCGGGTCCCCCACCCGCCCCAGGACGCGGCGGCCGGATCGTGGACGAGCGGGGTGCGCAGCTCGACCTCACCGGCCAGGACTCGGCTGTCGCGGCCCGGGTGGAGGGTCGCGAGGTGCCTGGCGAGCTCCCTCCTGGGCAGCGGCCCGGTCCGCAGCAGGGCGCGTCCCTCGGCCACCAGCGCTTCGGGGTCGAGTCCGGCGTTGTTGCGCCGGAAGTGCGCCGAGTCGGCGGTGCGGTTCAGGACGGGCTGCAGCACCGGCCGCAGCCGACGGAAGTCGTCGGCTGCGGCGAGGTGCATCGTGCTGCGCAGGAAACCGGACCGCACCACCCGTCCCTGGGCGAGCAGGGCGGTGAGGTCGGCGTGGGTGAAGTCGCGGATGCGGGCCCATAGGCCGACGTAGGGCCAGTTCGGCTCCTGCGCCTGCATGGCGACCAGGCGGCCGATCACCTCCAGGGCCGTCAGGTCGGCCCGCTCCAGCAGGAACTGCCGCTGGAGCAGGGCCCGGTTGAGCGTCCGGCGGGACAGGACGGTCATACCAGTCGCACCGACACGTTGCCGCGGTACTCGCCGCGCAGCAGGGCCAGGAACGCGTCGGGCACGCCGTCGATGCCGGTCTCGACGACGGTCCGCGGGTAGACGAACCGGCCCTGGTCGAGCGCTGTGCGGAAGTGGCGGTGCCAGGCGGCGATCTGGTCGGGGGTGTGGTGGCAGGAGAACGGCAGCAGCTCGACGTCCCTGGCCAGGGCGGCGTCGCGGTCGGGCTCGGGGAAGCGGTCGGCGGCGGCGCCGAGCTGGGTGGACAACGATCCGCACAGGGCGAACCTGGCACCGGGCGCGGCGACTTCGAGCGCGGCGTCGTACAACGCGCCGCCGACGGTGTCGAAGAAGACGGTGATGCCCTCCGGGGCCAGTTCCTTGAGCGCGGCGACCGGGTCGTGGTGGTAGTCGAAGGCGGCGTCGAAGCCGAGTTCGTCCACGAGGTAGTCGGCCTTGGCCTGGCTGCCGGCGCTGCCGATCACCTTCCTGGCGCCCAGGTTGCGGGCGATCTGCCCGGCCAGCGAGCCGACGCCGCCGGCCGCGCCGGAGACGAAGACGACGTCGCCCTCGCCGACCTTGGCCACGTCCGCGACGCCGTGGTAGGCGGTCGGGCCCTGGGCCAGGTGGTAGCTCGGGTCGGGGTAGGCGTCCGGGTCGAGCTTGACGTAGGAGGCCGCCGGTCCCGCCGAGTGCGTGCTCCAGCCGCTCATCGACTGGACCAGGTCGCCCTCCCGCAGGTCAGGGCTCGCCGAGCTCAGTACGGTGCCGATCGCCATGACGCCCACCCGCCGGCCGGGCTGCCAGGCCGGGATCGGAAGGCGGCAGTCGGCGCGCATGAGTTCGAGATAGGTGGCGGCCAGCCCCAGGTAGTCGGTACGGACCACGACCTCCCCCTCGATCTCGGCGGGCGCGACGGTGAAGTGCTCGGGGCCCGGGACGGCGGCGATCTGGGCGGTCAACTGAACCTCGTGAGTGATCATGGTGACCACTCTAGGGAGGCTTCCGGCCACTTTCTGACCGGAAGTACCCGGATAATGGCGATATGGCCAACACCAGTTCCCGCACGCTCACCCTGCTGTCGCTGCTGCAGACGCACCGCCACTGGCCGGGCGCGGATCTGGCCGAACGGCTCGGCGTGTCGGAACGCACACTCCGCCGCGATGTCGATCGCCTGCGTGAGCTGGGCTATCCCGTGCACGCCTCCCGAGGCACCGACGGCGGCTACCAGCTGGCGCCCGGGGCCGTGCTGCCGCCGTTGCTGCTCGACGACGAGGAAGGGGTCGCGCTGGCGGTCGGCATGGGAGACGCGGCGCAGAGCGGCATCGCGGGGCTGGAGGAGGCGGCGGTGCGCGCGCTGACCAAGGTGGTTCAGGTTCTGCCGCCCCGCCTGCGGGCTCGGGTGAACGCGCTGCGCGCGATGACCGTCTCGGCGGCCTCGGCCGGGCCGGTGGTCCCGGCCGAGGTGCTGACGATGATCACCCAGTCGTGCCGGGACCAGGAACGCCTGCGCTTCCACTACGTCGCGCGCGCCGGCGCGCACACCGAACGCGAGGTAGAGCCCCATCGCCTCGTCGCGCTCGGGGGCCGCTGGTATCTGGTGGCCTACGACCTGACCAGGCACGACTGGCGCAGCTTCCGCCTCGACCGGCTGGCCCAGCCACGCAACACCGGCGCCTCCTTCCTGCCACGGCCGCTGCCCGGCGGCGACGCCGCCGCGTTCGTCCGCACCGCGGCCCAGGTCCCCACCGCCAAGACCGTCGTCGCGCTGGTTCACGCACCGGCGGAACAGGTACGCCGGACGGCCGGCCAATGGGGCGAGATCGAACCGGTCGCCCCCGATCGATGCCGGCTCACGATGACCTCCACCAGCCTGGACTGGCCGACGCAGGCCCTGGGCAACATCGGCGCCGAGTTCGAGGTGCTCGAATCGCCCGAGTTCGTCGATCACCTCAGAGACTGGGGCACACGGTTCCTCGACGCCGTCGACAGATCGTCCTCCGAGTCGCGGTGACAGACGCACATTCGGGTCGCCGGGTGGCGCGTGACGACGGTCAGAATGTCGTGCGGGTCTCGCTACGGGGGTCTCCCGGCACCAGGTGATCGTCATAGAGTCCGGCGCGTGCCAGGCGTCGCCAGGGCCGGGCCAGGCGGACCGACACGTCGATATCGGCGTCCGTCGCCTCCAGGTCGAGATCCGCCACGGCCAGGGCCGGGCGGCCGTCTGCCGGACAGCACGCGAGCCGGCGACCGCCCGGCGCGACGATCCCCGACGGGACGGTCGCGCTGAACTGCGCCGGGACGGAGTACCCGAGCCAGTAGCCATACAGCCTTCCGTACGCCTGCGCGACGACCGCTCGCGCCGCGTCGTCGACCATCACCGACAGCAGCACGCAGTCCACGTCCAGGCGCTCGTACTCGGCGAACACCTCGGGGAACTCGGCCTCGATGCACAGTGCGCACCCGAAGCGGATGCCGTCGATCTCGAAGACGACCGGAGACGAACCGGGCGCGTACAGGAACGACACCTCGGTGTTCGACAAGAACCGCTTGTCGTACCGCGTGACCAGGCGGCCTTGGTCGGAGACCACGTACAGGCTGTTGTGCGGCCGGCTCGGCGGGGTCAGCGGGTGGATCGAGCCGAAGGCCACCCAGAGCCCGAGTCGTCCTGCCAGGTCGGCGATCGACTCGGCCTCCTCGTGCAGCACGTCCCAGCGGACCCGGCTCCAGTCGGCTGCGCTCAGCGTCCCGGATGGCCCGGAGCACATCACGTGCTTGCTCGGATAGGTGAGCGCCCCCTCGGGGAACTGCACCAGCCGCGCCCCGGCCGCGCTCGCCTCCCGCATCAGGCCGCGCATCTCCGCGCCACTCGCCCGCAGCGCACCGGGGTCGGTGGGGTTCTCGGGCACCGCGCTCTGCGCGACCGCCAGCCGCAATGTCCGCGCCGCCCCGGGGACGTGCGGGACCTGGGCGCCTCGAAAGAGGTCTCGGCGATCCCGAGAACACGCAGGACCCTGGTTGACGTCGTTCATCGCGGGAAACTCCTGCCGTTGACCATGTCGTGCACGGTCGCCACGCCGGTGGCCGCCACCACGATTCTGGCCTCGGTCGGCACGGTGAATGCACTTGCATGAACCGCCACTTCCTCCTATGGTTGGTTTGACCCAACCAACTAATTCAGAGGGGGCCGGGGTGGCGGAGAACGGCGACGTCCGGCTGCGCGAGGCCACTGATCGGGTGGCGGCGGCGCTGGCCACCGTGGGCAACTGGATGTTCGCCCCGACGACGCGGCGACGGATCATGGCCGCCTCCGGGCTGGAGTTGTCGCTGGGCGACTACACCCTGCTCGCACAGATCTCCCTGCACGCCCCCGTGCGACTGTCGGTGCTGGCCGAACTGATGGAGGTGGACAAGTCCACGCTCTCGCCCCCCGCCAAACGCCTGGAGTCACGCGGGTTCATCGAACGGCAGCCCGACCCGGACGACGCCCGCGCGAGGCTGGTGAGCGTCACGCGGGAGGGCAAGCTCGCCATCCGCGAACTCTGGAAGGCCCGCACGACCGCCGTCGCCGCGCTCATGGAGGGCTGGGAACCGTCCGACATCGAGCATCTGGCCGACGGTCTCGCCGCCTTCGCCGAGGCGATCAAGAAGCGCGCATGACCATGCGTCGCCGCTAGAACGAAACACAGCATCGGGCTCGCTGTCGCGCTGCGGAAATCCGCGCCGCCAGTCGGCGAGCCCCTTCTCGACTGTCCAGACGCCCGAAGAGCCGTTACCGGCGTGGGCGGAACACCTGTGCGAAAAGGAGCCAGTGAACGTGTCCACTTCCTCGAAGGTCCTCGTGGCCGGCGCCACCGGACTGCTCGGCCGCCAGATCGTCAGCTCCCTTCTCGACCAGGGCGCCACCGTCCGCGCCCTGGTCCGGCCCGGCGCCGACGCGAGCAAGCAGGCCGCGCTCGCGGCGCTGCGGTCGCGCGGCGTGGAGGTGACGGAAGGCGACGTCACCGACCCGGCCGAGGTGCTGGCCGAGGCCGTCGGCGACGCCGTCACCGTCGTCTCGGTCGTGCAGGGCGGCCCCGACGTGATCGTGGACGGCCAGGCCAACCTGGCGCGCGCCGCCGCGAAGGCCGGTGCCCGCCGGTTCATCCCCTCCGACTTCGCCATCGACCTGACCAAGCTCGACGACGGCGACAACGTCATGACCGACTGGCGTCGCCGTGCCGCCGCCGAGTACGCCGACGCCGGCCTTGAGGTGATCTCCGTGCTCAACGGCGCGTTCTACGAGGTGATGGTCGGTTTCATGGGGCTGGTCGACTGGCATCGGGGCACCTTGTCGCACTGGGGCGACCCCGATCAGCCGCTCGACCTGACCTCGGTGTCCGACACCGCCGCCTACACCGCCGCCGTCGCCCTGGACCAGCAGGCCACCGGCACGCTGCGTTTCGCCGGTGACGTGCTGTCCATGCGGCAGTTCCACGAAGCCGTCCAGCGCGGCTCGGGCCGCACTCTGGAGCTGCGGCACCTCGGCACCGCCGACGAGCTGCGCGCGGAGATCGAACGCCAGGCCGCCCGGACCGGGAACCCGTTCGACTACGTGGCTCTCCAGTACCAGTGGTGCATGGTGACGGGAAAGGCGAAGTTCGACGCCCTCGACAACGACCGGTACCCGCAGATCACACCGACCCCGGTGACGGACTTCGTCCGCGCGACCGCGCCTACGGCCTGATTCGCGCTCTCGCCGTTACGTAAACAATTCGTCACTCTGCGTGACGGGCGTCCGGAATGAGCCATAAGGTACCGATCAGCCCAGTGGCTCGCTCTCGCCGGACGGCTCTTGGACGCCGCGCATCCACGATGCGGCCTTCCTGGGCGGATTTCGCCATGCCCACGTCTTCTTCCTGGCCCGTGACGTGCATCGAGCGCCAGGAGGCGAACAGTCCACAGAGCACGCATGAGACGCACAGCACTTCTACGGTGTGCCGCCGTACCGGCGCTGGCCGCCGCGCTGCTGATGGGAGCCGTGTCCACGGCCCACGCGGCGGCCGGCGGCGACGGTGACGGAAAGGGCCCCTGCCCGCACGCCTGCCCGCCGGGACGTCCAGGCCCGCCCGGACCTCCCGGACCTCCCGGGCCGACCGAGCCCACCCAGATCATCCGGACCCCGCACACGCTGACGTCCGGGCTCAACACGGGCAGCGCCACCTGCCCGGCGGGCACCGTCATCACGGGCGGCGGACTGGTGACGCCCCTCGGCGGCAACAACCTCACCGTCCAGGTGTACGAGTCCTTCCCGTCCGCCAAGAACACCTGGACGGTGTCGTTCAACAACTCGGCGAGCACCACGGGCACCTACACGGTCTACGCCGTGTGCATCCCCGTGACCCCGACCACCTGACGCCCACAGGCCCGGTCACGCGACCAGGCGCGCGAGCCGGCGCACGGCCTGGATCTTCGGGTCCAGGTCGGCGCGCCACTCCTGCCGCTCCTCCTCGCCGACGCGTGCGGGGCCGACCTCGTGTCCAGCACGTCCGCCTGCCAGCGGGTTTCGAGGTCCATCACCTTGTCGCCACCGTTCCCGGTGTTCAGCCAGGTCACGGGCCGGTCCGGGTGCCGGAGGCCCCACTCCCCTGCGATGCGCAGCGGGCAGCCGGACCCGAGGCCCTCTTCGCTCTCCAGCCGCCCGCAGCTGTCCACCAGCGGCGTCACCTTCGACGCCACGGACCCCATCAGCACCGGCCATCAGCTCGGCGAACAGGTCGTCATGGACTCCGGCCTGCCGTGGACGATCGTGCGCCCCGGCATCTACCTGTACGGCTACGCCCCCACCATCGCCGCCGAGCACACCCTGTACGTCACCGTAGGCGGCCCCGTCTCGGCGGTGATCCACTTCGGGACATCGCCGCCGTCGCCGCGCACGTCCTGACCACGCCCGGCCGAGACCCAGGCGGAGTTCGACCGCCTCGGCTGGTCGGGGCGTCGTCTGGAGGCGCTGCTGGAGCTCAAGCGCCAATCGGCCGCCTGGGACCGGAAGGTCTTCGACACCGTCGAAAGGCTCACCGGCCGGCCGCCGCTGACCCTCCACGACTGGGGCCGCGAAAACGTGCACGTCTTCCGGTGACGGAACCGCCCCGGGCGCAGGCCGTGGTGCGTCTCACACGCCCTTCAGCACCCGATCGAGTGCCGCCCGGCCCGCAGGTCCCCAGTGCGGCTTGCCGCCGGGCAGGCCCCGATCTCCGTTCTGCCCCATGAGCAGCAGGAAGAGGCTCTTCATGGCGGCCAGCCCGCGGGCGCGCCGGATCGCCGCCTCGTCCGCGTGTCCGTAGGCGTCGAAGAAGCGGGCGGCCGTGCCCGCGGGGAGCAGCACCCACGCGGCGGCGAGGTCCCACGCCGGATCGCCGGCGAACAACGAACCGAAGTCGACGATGCCCGAGAGCGTTCCGTCCGAGACAACGACGTTCGCGGGATGGAGGTCGCCGTGCACCCACACCGGCGGGCCCGCCCACTCGGGGGCGGCGACCGCATCGGCCCACACGTCACGGACGGCGCCGACATCGCCCACGGCGTCGGGGTCGACGGCCTGCAGGAACTGTTCGAAGCCGCTCGTGCACCTCTTGGGGTGAGCGCCGAGGTCCGTACTGGCGGGGGCCTCGGCGGGCGCCTCCACATGAAGCGCCCGCAGGAAGCCCGCCAGCGCGTCGGCCGCGTGGGCGCCCCTGCTGATCGAGCCGTGGTCCAGCGGCTCGCCGGGAACCCACGTCATCACGGTCCAGTGCTTGGGGAAGCGCCCGGACGGTTCGCCGAACCGCACAGGAGTCGGCACCGGCAACGGCAGGCGCGGGGCCAGCACCGGGAGCCACCGCCGCTCCTTGAGCTGGAGCTCCGGGGTGGGATCCATACGCTGCATGCGCACGGCCAACTCGTCCCCGAGGCGCCACATCTGGTTGCCCCAACCACCCGCCACCTCCCGGACGGCCAGCCCGGCGAGGTCTGGATGTTGCTCCCGCAACAAGTCACGGACCAGGTCAGCGGTGATCTCGATCTCGGTCATGCGAAGCCACAGTACCGAGGCGGCAGGCACCGAACGTCAATCGAGCGCTTCAGGAGTCAGGGGCGCTGGAGCCTCTGCAAGAGCCTCAAGGCGGCGGCGCATGCCTGGCGTGGGCAGCACCCGCCAGTTCGAAGACGATGGCTGTGCGGCCGGACGTCAGTCGATGCGCTGGCAGATCGTCACCGGCAGACGCGGCGACCAGGTGCGGGTGGCCTCGTCGTAGGCCTGCGCGTAGCCGTTCTTGCTGCCGGAGCAGGGGGCGGCGATGGTCGTCTCCACGTAGACGGCGCCGCCGGGGGTGACGGGGTGGGTGCGGGCGATCACCCACCTGGAGAACTTCGTGACGCCGTTGTTGAACTTGACGGTCACGAGGACGCGGCGGTCGACGGTGAAATTGCCGCCGGCCACTTTGAGGTGGTTGTTGAAGGTGTAGGTGAACAGGAAGGAACGCGCCTGTGCGAGATCCTGGGCGTGGCTGGTGTTGTTGAGGTCGGAAGGCGAGGCCGGCGACGCGTTCGCGGCGCCGCTCATGGCCGGGACGGTCAGGGCGATGGTCGCGGCGGTGACGGTCAGGCCGAACAGGGTGCGCAGGCTGCGGTTCATCGGAACCTCCTGTTGTATGGGGACTTGAGCACCATTGAGCGGCCGACCGCCTGCAACGCGCTTTCAAGCCCCCGGACATCCGCCGACCGGCGAGGGCTGACCCCGCTGTTCTGGCAGCACGTCCAGCCTTACGGCGAGGTGCGGCTGGACGTGGCCAGGCGTCTGCCGCTGAACGGCGACGCGAACCGCGGCAGCTCAGAGGCCGAGGCGGCTGGCGATGCCGTCGAGGAGGCAGTCGAGGCCGAGGTCGAACTGCCATGAGGCGTCGTCTTTACGGGTGGCGGTGCGCAGGTAGTGCTGAAAGGTGGGATAACGGCCGGTCTGCATGTGCCACATCATCACGGGGGCGAGGTCGTCGCGCAGTTCGGCTCCGCCGGACAGGCCCTGCTCGCTCACCAGAGCGCTGACGGCGCTTTCGTAGCTCATGGCGCCGTGCACGTAGGCGTCCACGGCGCGAAAGGCGCTCATCATCGTGTCGGCGTCCAGGCCGAGGCCGTCGAGCGCGGTCAGGGCCCGCTCGGCCACGGTCATCCGGTTCGGCGTGAGGGAGAGCTTGGCCTGCGGGGGCAACTGGGCCAGCCAGCGGTGCCGGAGCATCAGCTCGCGCGTCAGCACGGCGAGCGCGCGCAGGCCGGGCCGCCAGCCGAGGCCGTCGGGCACCCGCAGATCGGCGTAGACGTGATCGACCATGAGCTCCAGCAGGTCGTCCTTGCCGGACACGTGACGGTAGGGCGCCATGGGGGCGACGCCCAGGTCGGTGGCCAGGCGGCGCATGGTGATCGCCTCAAGACCCTCGGCGTCGGCGATCGCGACGGCCGTCGTGGCGATGCGCTGCGGCGACAACGTCTGACGGGGAGCCGGCGAAGGGCGCTCCAGCCGCTCCCATAGCGATGCGTTCTTGTCGGTCGCCATGCCACCCGTTCCCTTCCTCGCGGTCGTGTACAACGTATCAGAAGTAGACAGCGTACACACTGATGTGTACGTTGTATCGCGGCGAGGACGCCGTACACACTCAAGGAGCGTCATGTTGAACATCGCGGTCATTCTCGGCAGCACCCGTGACGGCCGATTCGGCCCCGCCGTGGCCGGCTGGGTCATGGACCACCTGGACCGGCGCGGCGACATGAGCGCCGACCTGATCGACCTGGTCGCGACCCCGCTTCCCACCGTCTACCCCGTACTCGGCCAGCCGCCCGCCACGCAGGAGGCCAAGGACCAGCTGGCGGCTGTCTCACCGCGGATGGCGGCGGCCGACGCCTTCGTCATCGTGACCCCTGAGTACAACCACAGCTTCCCGGCCGCGCTGAAGAACGCCATTGACTGGCACACCACCGAGTGGCACGCCAAGCCCGTCGCGTTCGTCTCCTACGGCGCCTTCTCCGCGGGGCTGCGCGCCGTCGAACACCTGCGGCTCGTCCTGGCCGAGCTGCACGCCGTCACCATCCGCGACAGCGTCGGCCTGCAGAACCCTTGGGCGCAGTTCGACGGCGACGGCAAGGCCGTGGACCCGGCCGCCGACGTCGCCGCCAAGGTCATGCTGGACCGGCTCGCCTGGTGGGCGCACTCGCTGCGCGAGGCGAGGACCGCCCGCCCCTACGCCGCCTGAACCGCCATGACCCGTCTCGGCATCCTCGGACTGCTCATCGGCATGTTCCTGGCCATGCTCGACGGCCTGATCGTGGGCACCGCACTGCCCACGATCGCCGGTGAGCTCGGCGGCCCGGACCTGCTGCCCTGGGTGGTGACGGCCTACCTGCTCGCCGGCGCGGCGACCACCCCTCTCTGGGGCAAGCTCGGTGACCTGTTCGGGCGCAAGATCACCTTCGTCGCGTCCATCACGTTCTTCCTGGCCGGGTCCGCGCTCTGCGGCCTGGCCCAGGACATGACCCAGCTCATCGCCTTCCGCGCCGTGCAGGGGCTCGGCGCGGGCGGGCTCATGGTCGGCGCGCTGGCCATCATCGGCGTGCTGGTCCCGCCCCGCGAGAGCGGGCGGCTGCAGTCGATGATCGGCGTCATCATGCCGGTCGCCTACGTCGGCGGGCCGCTGCTGGGCGGCCTGCTCACCGACCACCTCAGCTGGCGCTGGACCTTCTACGTCAACCTGCCCATCGGTGCCCTCGCCCTGCTGCTCATCGTCACCCGCATCCACCTGCCGCCCGCCGAACGTCGCCGTCCCCGCATCGACTACGCCGGGGCGGCCCTGCTGACCGTGGCCATCGTCGCCCTGACCCTGCTGGCGGGCGGGAGCTCATGGATTCTCGGCGCGATCGGCCTGCTCGGCCTGGCCACCTTCGTGGCCGTGGAACGCCGTACGGCCGAGCCGATCATCCCGCCCCGGCTCTTCGCGGACCGCAACTTCACCCTGGCTCAGATCCTCAGCTTCCTGGTCGGCGCGGTGATGCTCACCGTGACCAACTACCTGCCGCAGTACCTGCAGTTCGCCCAAGGTGCCTCCCCGGCGGCCAGCGGCATGCTGCTGCTCCCGCTGATGTTCGGCATGCTCGGCACCCAACTGGTCACCGGCCACCTCATCAGCGCCAACGGCCGCTACCGGGTCTATCCCATCCTGGGCGCAGCCCTCACGGTCACGGGCGCGCTGGCCCTGCTCCGGCTCGACGCCGACACGCCCGCCGCCCTCGCCTCCGCCCTCACCCTGCCCGTCGGGGCGGGGATCGGCCTGGTGATGCAGAGCACCACCCTGATCACCATGAACAGCGCCGACCCCCGCGACATGGGCGCCGCGAGCGGCACGCTGACCCTGCTGCGCACCATCGGCGGATCGCTCGGCATCGCCCTCCTCGGCACCCTGTACGCCGCCCGCATGCACGCCGGACTGGCCTCCCACCTGGGGCGGGCCACAGCCGACCGGCTGACCGGAAGCGGCGAGCTCACCCCGGCCCTCTTGCCGGCTCTACCCGCGCAGGCGGCCGACGCCGTCCGGCTGGCCGTGATCGACGGCCTGCACGTGATCCTGTTCGGAGCCGCCGCGATCGCCGTGATCACCTTCGCCATCTCCTGGCTCGTCCGCGAGACCCCTCTCCGGGCCGTCACCACGCCACCGATCGACGAAGTGGACGGAGGCTCGTCTGAAGTCCGGCAGCACACCCCGAGATGATGGAACGAGACCCGAACCATCGCCTGGCCTCGTTCCAGCGCCATCGAGCCGCGCTGTCAGAAACCTGCAACGACGGGCCTCACCGTGCACATCCGCTCCCCCGAGCAGGACGCGCTCCCACTGATCCTCACCCACGGCCGGCTAGGCTCGTTCGTGGAATTCCACGACGTGATCGGCCCCTTGACCGACCCGCGCGCCCACGGCGGCGACCCGGCGCAGGCATTCCAGCTGGTCATCCCGTCCATCCCCGGCTTCGGCCTGTCCGGACCCACCGCCCAGCGAGGCTGGGACGTCCATCGCGTCGCCCGCGCCTTCCACTGGCTCACCGCAACCGCGGGTTCCTCCGCACGCATCTACCGTGACAGTCCTGCCGGTCCGCTGCCCTGCCCAGCCCGTGCGTGCGCTCGTCGAACGTCACGCGCTGGAGCGAGTACGACAGCGGCGGCCACGTCCCCGCCCTGGAAGTGCCCGGCGACGTCCGAGCATGAGCTGACCGCCGCGGCTGGTCGTCACTGAGCCGGGTGGCCGAGATATCGGTGCAGGGCTTGTCGTCCGGCTGGGACGAAGGGCCCTCGATCGACCACCTTCCGCAGTTCGGGCTCCGTGACCCAGGCATGCCAAGCGATCTCGGACGGATCCGGAGCCAACGGCTCGGCGATCAGTGCCTCGTGCACCCCGAACCAGACCGGGCCAATCCTGGCCAGGCACAGGAACTTGACCAGGAAACGGACCGGGACGCCGACGCCCAGTTCCTCGGCCAGTTCGCGGGCCGCCGCGTCCTCGTACGACTCCCCTACGCCCACGGCGCCGCCGACCATCACGTCATAGTGGCCGGGAAAGCGAACGTGCTCCTCGGCCCGGCGCAGCACGAGGATCCGCCCCATCGGATCGCGGCAGATCGTCGTCGCGATCCGATGCATCCAGCGCCGGCGCACGGCCTCTGCGCGCTCCACGACCTCCAGCACGCGGTCCTGTTCATCCACCCGCTCGACCAGCTCGCCCACGCGGCCCACGGTCGCAGACGCCACTGACAATCCTTACCGGGGGGAAAGTCGACGGCCGGGACGAGCCGTCAGTGCACGCTCGCCGGCTGGTTGGCCTCCTGGTTGTCCGTCCGGACGTCGCTCGGCGTCCGGGCCGAGGTCAGCCACAGGCCGGTGAAGACGGCGCAGACCAGCGTCACGGCGCCCGCCACGAGGAAGGCGCTGTTGAGGCCGGACTCGAACGAAGCTCCGCCGGACTCCCGCGTGTGCACGATCGCCCCGAGCACCGCCACGCCGAGCACCGCGCCGATCTGCCGGGTGGTGCTGCTGACGCCCGAGGCGAGGCCGCCCTCCTGCGGGCTGACCGCCTGGATGGCGGCCCCGGTCAGCGGCGACATGGTGAGAGCGAACCCGATGCCGACGACCGTCAGGCGCCACCACACGTTCCCGTAGCCGGTGTCGGCGTGGACGAAGCCCAGCGCCAGCAGCCCCAGCCCGGCCAGAGCCAGGCCGATGCCGGCGACGACGCGGAAGCCGTACCTGGCGGCCAGCCGGCCCGCGTACGGGCTGACGATCACCATGGCCAGCGAGGCGGGCAGGGTCCGCAGGCCGGCGACCAGGATCGACGTGTTCTGGACGTACACGAAGAACTGGGAGAAGAAGAACGACGACCCCATCAGCGCGAACCCGACCACGACCATCGCCGTGTTGGACACCGTGAACAGCCGCTGACGGAACAGCCGCAGCGGCAGCATCGGCGTCGGCACCCGACCCTCGACCACGACGAACGCGGCCAGGAGCACCAGTCCGGCGGCGAAGCTGCCCAGGATCAGCGGCGAGGTCCAGCCTCGGGAACCGCCCTCGATCAGGCCGTACGTCACGGCGCCCACGCCCGCGGCGGACAGGACCGTGCCGGGGACGTCGATCGGCGGCGCGCTCGGGTTGCGGGACTCCCCCAGCACGCGCAGCCCGGCCACCAGCAGGACCGCGCCGATGGGCACGTTGACCAGGAAGATGGCGGGCCAGCCGAAGGACTCCACCAGGATCCCGCCCGCCAGCGGTCCTGCGGCCAGGCCGAGGCCGCTGAACCCGGCCCACAACCCGATCGCCCTTACGCGCTCCTTCGGGGCGGGATACGCGGCGGTGAGCAGCGCCAGTGAGGCGGGGCTCAGCGCCGCGGCCCCGACGCCCTGCAGCACCCGTCCGGCGACCAGCCAGCCGATCGACGGCGCGAGCGCGCACACCACCGAGGCGGCCGTGAACACCACCACTCCGGCCAGGAACACCCGCCGGCGGCCGAACCGGTCGGCGAAGACGCCGCCCGACAGCAGCAGCATGGCCACCACCAGCACGTAGGCGTCGACGATCCACTGCAGTCCGGTCAGCCCGGTGTGCAGCCGCTGCTGCATGTCGGGCAGGGCGGCGCCGACGATCGTGTTGTCGAGCAGCACCATGAACTGACCTGCGCAGGCCAGGGTGAGCAACGCTCTCACGTACATCTCTCCTAAAAGCAGTTGGTGACTGCGTTAACGTAGACCCTCGCGGGCTCTAACGCAAGTCCCAACTGCGTTAAGGTGGGACGCATGGATGAGCAGGGGCGGGCCAAGCGGCCCGGCGGGCGCAGCGCCCGGGTCCGCGCGGCGGTGCATCAGGCCGTTACCGAGCTGGTCAGGGAGCGCGGCTACGGACATTTCACGATCGGCGACATCGCGGCCCGCGCGGGGGTGGCCGACACCAGCCTCTACCGCCGGTGGGGCACCCTCCAGGCGCTGCTCAGCGATGTGCTGCTGACCCGGCTCAACACGCAGTCGCCGATGCCCGACACCGGCACCCTGGCCGGCGACCTGCGCACCCACGCCGCCAACGTGGCCCGCGAGGTCACCGGCCCCGACGGCCTGGCGCTGGTGCGGCTGACCCTCGCACTGTCCGGCGAGGGCCGGCAGGGCCTGCAGGCACGCGACGAACTCCTGGCCGACCGCACCAGCCAGCTGCAGGCCGTGCTCGACCGCGCCCGCGCCCGCGGCGAGAACCCGCCCGACGTACTGGAGGTGCTCGACCATCTCCTGGCGCCGATCTACATGCGCGTCCTGTTCAACGCGGGGCCGCTCACCCCTGACTACCTCGACGGGCTGGTCGACCGGTTGCTCTCCTGATCCGATCCGGCGTGCGAAGGGAGCGAGGCGTGAACCCCGGACAGCCCCGACCGCCGACCGAGTGACGCCGCGGCGGAAATGCATGAAGACTCTTCATGCATACCGCCTCATCCACAAATCCCGCCCGCTACCTGCGCAACCGTACGGCTCCTAGCGTTGACGGCATGAGAGCAATGGTTGCGGAACGCCTTGGCGAACCCGATGTCCTGACCCCCGCCGACCTTCCCGACCCGACGCCGGGCCCCGGCCAGATCCTCCTTGACGTCGAGGCCGCCGGTCTCAACTTCGCCGACGCCGAACGCCTGCGCGGCACCTACCTGCCGCCGCAACTTCCGTTCATCCCGGGCGGCGAGGTCGTCGGCCGTGCCGCGGACGGTCGCCGCCTGCTCGCCTTCGCCGGCAGCGCGTTCGCCACCAAGGCGCTGGTGCGGGATCCGGTCGAGATCCCCGAAGACCTTGCCGCGGGCGCCGCGCTCGCCCTCCTGGTCCAGGGCCTGACCGCCTGGCACCTGCTGCGTACGGCCGCGCGGGTCCGCCCCGGCGAAACCGTCGTCGTCAACGCCGCAGCCGGAGGCGTCGGCCACCTGGCGATCCAGCTGGCCAAGGAGTTCGGCGCCGGCCGGGTCATCGGCACCGCCTCCACCCTCGGCAAGCGCGCCCTGGTCCGCCGGCTCGGCGCCGACGCCGCCATCCCCGGCGACGCCGACGGCTACGCCGAGCGCGTCCGCGAAGCCAACGACGGCGCCCTGGCCGACGTGATCCTCGACGCCGTCGGCGGCCCGGTCTTCGAGGCAGCCCCCTATGCGCTGGCCCCCTTCGGCCGCCTGATCAGCTACGGCACCTCCGGCGGGATCGACGCCGCGCCCGTCGACTCCGGGATCCTGAGCGAGCGCAACATCGGCGTCGGCGGCTACTGGCTGGGCGCGCACCTGCGCCTCCCCGGCAGCCGTGCCGCCGAGCCGCTGCACGACCTGCTCGCCCTGGCCGCCTCGGGACGCGTCCACCCCACGGTGGGCGCCGAGTACCCGCTCGACCAGGCAGCCGCCGCCCTCACAGCCCTGATCGCCCGCCGCACCACCGGCAAGGTCATCCTCCGCATGACGTGAAGCGTCCCTCCAGGGCTTCCCTGGACGCTCAGTTGCGGACGGCTCGTTGCAGGACGGCCTGGATGTGGTCGGGGTCGGCGGGCACGTTGTCGAGGAGGATCGCGGTGCACAGCCCGTCGGAGGCCGCGACGAGGGCGGCGATGGCCGCGGGGTCGTCGGTCAGCGTGGTGGCGAGTTCGGCGATGTTCTGCCGCCAGCGTCGCGCGACGGGGCGCAGGGCGGGGCGGCGGGCGGCCAGGGTCGCCAGCTCGCGTTCGGCCAGGGCCCGTTCGCGTCCGGCGCCGGCGGACTCGGCGATGAGGTGGGCCAGGCCGCTGAGCTTGTCGCCGGGGGTGTCGATGATGTCGCGGATGCGGGCGGTGTAGGCGTCGGCGACAGAGGTGAGGGCGGCGACGAGCAGGTCGTCGAGGGTGGCGAAGTAGTAGGTGCTCAGGGACGTCGTGGTGCCGGCCTGCTTGGCGACCGTGCGATGGGTGACGCCGGCCGCGCCGTCGCGGGTGACCACGGCGAGGGTGGCCTCGATGATCTCCGCGCGTCGTCTCTCGCCGCGCGCGCGGCGTCCGTCGACGTGCTCGCTGTCGTCGGCGGTGTCGTCCTTGCTGCTCCTCGGCACGGGCCCCAGGATAGTCGGACCAGCGTTCAGACGTCGGTGTCGCGGTGCTGCGCCGCCCCGAGCGCGGGCACGTGCCGCAGCATCGCGAGGCACAGCGCCGTGGCAGCGGCGATGGCGACCCCCGCGACCAGGGAGGCGACGTTGAGCCCGGTGGTGAAGGCGTGCCGGGCCGCCTCGACGGTCCCGGGCGGAAGGCTGCCGGTGATCGCCACGGTCGCGTTCAGGCTATCGGTGAGGGCACCGGAGCTCTCCGGCGTCAGACCTCCGGGCACCGTCACCTGGCTGCGGTAGACGGCGGTGGTGAGGCTGCCGAGCAGGGCGACGCCGATGGCGATGCCGAGTTCCTGGACCGTCTCGGAGATCGACGCCGCCGACCCGGACCGCGCGGCCGGCACCGCGCCCACCACCATGTCGGTGCCCAGGGCGGCGAGGGCGCCCAGCCCGAGGTAGACGAACGTGAAGCCGGCCGCCACGAGCACCGCCTCGTCGAGCCCCGCGGTGGCGAGCAGCGCGTAGCCGGCGAGGGACGCCCCGAGGGCGGCGCCCATGACCGAGCCGGGACGGAAGCGCCGGGCGGCCAGCGGGGCACCGATGGCGGCGGCGAACATGGCCAGCGCCGGCGGTCCCATCCAGAGCCCCGCCTCGAAGGGCGTGAGCCCTTCGACGAGCTGGAGGTACTGCGTGACCAGGTACATCGAGCCCCCGACCCCGGCCAGGCCGATGAGCAGCACGCCCAGGGCCACGGCGAAGGCCCGGTTGCCGAACAGCGTCACGTCCAGCAGCGGATCGGGCAGGCGGCGTTGGCGGCGTACGAACACGATCGCGGCCAGAACGCCCGCTCCGGCACAGACGAGGGCCGGCCCGCCGGGGCCCTCGGCGGCGATGTGCTTGACGGCGTAGATGACCGGCAGGATCGCCGCCAGGGACAGTCCCACGCTGACCAGGTCGAGCCGGCCGCCGGACGGGGCCGCGTACTCGGGAAGCAGGGCGCGCGCCCCCGCCAGGACGACGAACGCGACGGGCACCGCCGCCAGGAACGGCGCTCCCCACCAGAAGGAGTCCACCAGGGCGCCGCCGACGATCGGCCCGGCGGCCATGCCGAGCGCGAACATGGTGGCCCAGACCCCGATCGCGACCGCGCGCTGACGCGCGTCGGGGAACATGTTCGAGATCAGCGACAGCGTGGACGGCATGAGCGTCGCCCCGGCCACCCCCAGCAGGGCTCGCGCGAGGATCAGTAGCTCGGCCGTGGGGGCGAACGCGGCGAGCACCGAGACCGCCGCGAAGGCGATCATCCCGGCCCGCAGCAACCGGCGCCGTCCGATCCGGTCGCCCAGCGTGCCCATGGTGATGAGGAACCCGGCGACGAGGAACCCGTAGGCGTCCATGATCCACAGCAGTTGGGTGGCTGACGGTGACAGGTCGGCCGCCATGCTCGGCGCCACCAGGTACAGGACGGTCACGTCCAGCCCCAGCAGCACCGTCGGCATGGCCAGCAGGCCCAGGCCCGCCCACTGGCGCGCCCCCGCCCGCGTGAACTGTTGCTGCGTCATCAGCTCCCCCTCGCTCTCCATCATGTTGAACGCTAGTACAACTTGTACGTTCGTTCAACATGATGGCCGGGTCACGACGGGATCAGGCCGAGTTGTTTCAGCTGTGCCAGGACGTCGACGATCCCCCACGTCTCGACGATCCGGCCGTCCGCGAAACGGACGATCATGATCTCTCTGTAGGTGATTAATCTGCCGGTGGGCGGGACGCCCATGTACTCGCCCCGGTGCGTCCCGGTGACCGTGTTGCGGAGGACGACCTTGTCGCCCTCGGCGATCATGTCCTCGACCTCGATGTGCAGGTCGGGGAACGCGTGCAGGAGCATCGCGCCCACCTGTTTGAGGGCTTCGGCCCCTGTCGCGGCGATCGGCAGCGGCGTGCGGATCAGCACGTCCGGGTGCACGACCTCGTCGACCGCCTGGCCGAAGGTCTCGACGTCGCCGCTGCTCTGGGCGTCGTGCAGACGGGCGAACGCCGCCTTGTTGCGTGCCGTCTGATCCATTGACATGTCGCTCCTGTTCGGTTCAGCGGGAAACGGTTCGCGGGAGGCGCCTGGCCGCGGTCGCCCGGCCGGCTGCGCGGGCCGCGGTCAGGGCCTGGGCGTGGAGGCCGGCGGCGAGGTCGCGCAGGTGTTCCATGCCCGGATTGGTGGCGGCGAGGGTGAGTTCGCGTTCGACGACGGTCAGGTCGGCCTGCCACATGTCGGCGAGGACGCGCCTGAGGTAGGGGGTGGAGTGGTCCCAGCCCTCGCGCGGCGTGCCGGGGGCGTAGCCGCCGCCGCGCACGGTGGCCAGGACGGTCGGCTTGCCCTTGAGCACCGGGCTGCCCAGGGGCGCCCCGGCGATGACCAGATCGACCCAGGCCTTGAAATGCTGGGAGACTCCGAAGTTGTACAGCGGCACGGCGAGGAGGACCGTCTCGGCGGCCTCCAGTTCCGCGACGAGCGAGCCGGCGAACGCCAGCGCCTCGCGCTGGGCGGGCGAGCGGTCGGGCTCGGGCGTCAACGCGCCGATGTGGGCCTGGGCCCAGGCGTCGGCCGGCAGTGGATCGGTGCCCAGGTGCCGGCGCACCACCGGCCCGTCCGGGTGGGCGGCGGTCCATTCGGCTTCCACGATGTCGGCCAGTTCGGCGCTGGCCGAAGTGCCGGGAAGGATGCTGGCGTCAAGCCGGAACAGACTCAAAGTGGCTCCCCTGAGGTGCGGCCGCGACGACGCGGCGTGGTCGGACGAAGGTCGGACGTGCTGACCTGCATGCGGCGGCGGGGCTTGGTGCGCCCTCCCGCGGCGGCCAGGACGTCCGCGTCCCGTTCGACAACACAGCCCCCGGAAATGTCAGGTGACGGCACCGGCCTCACATTCCGGCACGCTGTCTTGTCGAGCAGAAGAAGGCAGACACGACCGAGGGAGCCGTCACGATGACCAGCCAGGACAGCCCGGATGCCGTTGGTTCAGGAGGGTGGCTCGATCCGGGCCTGGACGTGGTCATCAGTGAGCGACGTCACCTGATCAACCTCGCCTACCGGCTGCTGGGCTCGCTGGCCGAGGCCGAGGACGCCGTGCAGGAGACCTACACCCGCTGGTACGCCATGTCCCGGCGGCAGCAGGAGGCCATCGAGTCGCCCGGCGCCTGGCTGACGACGGTCGCCAGCCGCATCTGCCTGAACCTGCTCGGCTCGGCACGGGCCCGGCGGGAGACCTACGTGGGCGAATGGCTCCCCGAGCCGCTGCCCGAACCCGCGGACGGCGGTACGGTCACCGATCCGGCCGACCGGGTCACTCTGGACGAATCGGTCAACCTGGCCTTCCTGGTCGTCCTCGAATCGATGACCCCGGCCGAGCGCGTCTCGTTCGTCCTGCACGACGTCTTCCGCTACTCCTTCGCCGAAGTCGCCGAGATCGTCGGCCGCACCCCCGCGGCGTGCCGCCAGCTGGCCTCTTCGGCCCGCCGCCGCATCCGCGCCGCCCAGCCCGCCGCGGCCCCGGCGACCCGGCAGGCCGGCATCGTCCGGGACTTCAAGCGGGCGTGGGAGGCCAAGGACATCAACGCCCTGATCGGCCTGCTCGACCCCGACGCCGTGGCGATCGGCGACGGCGGCGGCCTCGCCGTCACCTTCCTGGACCCCATCGAGGGCGGCGAACGGATCGCGCACGCCTGGATGGAGATCGCCCACCGCCGGCCCGGCAACATGACGTACCTGGAACGCACCGTCAACGGGCGGCCCGGGGTGGTGGCCGAGCAGGACGGCGTCATCGTGACGGTGTTCGCGTTCGAGGTCGCGGACGACCGGATCAGGCGCATCTGGGTCGTGCGCAACCCCGAGAAACTCCGTCACTGGACGACGGGCTGAGACGTGCCTTCAGGAATGACGTGAATGCTGGAGGGCGAGGTCTACAGGACTGGGCGGTCGCCGTGCGCGCCGATGATGGTGGCGCCGATCTCCGTCATCCGCTCGGCCGCGTAGCCGGGGTCGATCAACGCCTCGGGGGTGTGGAGGCCGGGCGGCACGGGGCCGCCGCGCAGGCCGAGCAGTCGTTCGACGCCGAGGGCGACGCCGAGCGCCGTCAGGGGGCGCTGTCCCTCGGGGTGGAAGAGGTAGTGGCTCGTCCTGAGTGGCGCGCCCGCGCGGTCCACACCTTCGAGGTCGATCCTGACCTCCGCGGACGCCGGACCGCCGCGCCGTCTGCCCGCCGATTCGCCGACCGCGAACGCGAAGCGCACGTTTGGCGCGCCCGTCGCGAGGGCCAGGCTCGGCACGTCGAGGATGGGGACGATCTGGCCGGGCAGCACGGTGCCGTCGACGCCGGTGACCTCCGCCTCCGCGTCGGGGCCGCTGATCCACTCGAAGACGCCGTCGCGGCGGACGTGCCCCGCCGAGGCGGCGGCCAGCAGGCGTGCCAGGTCCGCGACGGCCGCGGGGCCGCCGCTGTCCTGTTCGTCCAGCACGCCGCCGACCTCGATGGTGTCGAGCCGGTCGAACTCCCCGGCCAGGTCGAGCACCGCGAGGACGACGAGCCCCGCGTACCAGTGACTGGCCAGCAGGATCGGCGCCGCGCCGGCCCGCAGGCCGGCGGCGACGACCTCGGGCCCGATGTCGACCAGGCCGCTGGAGATGCTGACGTACGGCAGGCCGCGGTCCTGGGCGTAACGCAGTCCGTTCAGGTGGCTGTCCCACACCGTCGCCACGACCGCCGAGTGGCCGCCGGTCTCCCGGAGGCCCAGGTCGTCCCGCCGCAGGTCGATGGTCGCGGCCGTCGCGCCGCCGAGCTCGTCGGCGACCCGCCGGGCGCGGCCGAGATCGCGGCCCGCGATCGTCAGCGGCAGCTCCGGGTACCAGCGGCGCAGGAGGGCTGCGGTGCCCGCGCCCGCCTGGCCGGATCCACCCATGATCAGTACGGAGTGCTCCACGATGATGCCCTCTTTCAGTAACCTACATTCTGTAACTTACATTTTGTAGCTTAGGATGGCAGGCGACGCAAGGGAGGACGATGGCCACGGGATCGACTCGCCTGTCCAAGCCGGCCAGGCGGGAGCAGCTGCTCGACACCGCCATGACGATCGTGCGCGCCCACGGCACCGACGGCCTCACACTGCTCAGCCTGGCGGAGGCCGCCGGGGTCAGCAGGCCGGTCGTCTACGACCACTTCGGCACCCGTCCCGGCCTGCTGATCGCGCTCTACCGGCGGCTCGACGAACGGCACCGGGCCGCCTCGGAGAAGGCTCTGCGTGACGCCCCGGCCGTCCCCCGCGAGATCGCGCGCGTCCTGAGCGCCGCCTACTTCGCCTGCGCCACCGACATGCCGGAGTGGACCGCCGTCTCGGCCGCGCTCAAGGGGAACCAGGAGATGGAGGCGATCGAGCGCGAGCTGCTCGACGGCTACACGGACCTGATGGTCACCGCCCTGCGCCCGTACACCGGGCTCACGTGGGAAGCCCTCCGTCTCCGCTGCGTCGGTGTGCTGGGCGCGGCCGAGGCGATCGCCGCGGAGCTGAACCGGGGGCGTGCCACCGCCGCCACGGCCGTCGCGGCACTGACGGACCTGATCGTCGGCGGCATCGAAGCCTCAGCTCAGGACTGACGCCGGCACGGGACCGTGAGCGCGGGCCCGTCAGCACGGTGGCGCCGCTGGTGACCACGCGTTCTTTGCGTGTCGCCCGCACGTGGAAGGCCCCGTCCGGTCGCTGCGCAGGGTCGTCCGTTCGGCCGATGCGGCGGGCCGAAAGGCCGATGACGGAGGCCGGTGGGCGGGAGACGATCTAGATCATGAAATGGACCCCCCTCATCACGGGCTTGGCGCTGATCGCGATGGCGGTCCCGGCGGCCCCTGCCGCCGCGACCCGATCAGCCACCGTGACCAGCACAGACGCGATCGACTGGCGAGCCTGCGGGAAGGAGCCGGGGGCCGAGTGCGGCGCCCTCGCCGTACCGGTGGACTGGGCGCAGCCGGACGGGCCTCGCGTCTCGCTGAACATGACGCGACGCAAGGCCACCGGACAACGGATCGGGACGCTGTTCTACAACCCGGGCGGACCAGGGACGGGGGCGGCCGACCTGGTGCGGGATTGGGCGCCGTACTTCTTCTCCGACGAGCTGCGCGAGCGGTTCGACATCGTCGGGATCGATCCGCGCGGGGTCGGTGGCAGCGAGCAGATCCAATGCGGGAAGGCGGTGCACGATCCGGCCGTCACGCAGTTCCCCGGGACGCGGCAGGAGTACGACCGGCTCGTCGCGCACAACCGGGCCGTGGGCGAGAGTTGCGGGCCGCTGATCCGGCACGTGGACACCGGGAGCGTGGCACGGGATTTCGACGCGGTGCGGGCCGCGCTGGGCGAGGAGCAGGTCACCTACCTCGGACGCTCCTACGGGAGCATGCTCGGCACCGAGTACGCGCGGCGGTTCCCCGACCGGGTACGCGCGATGGCCCTGGACGGGATCGTCGATCACGGGATGAGCTCGCGCCGGATGGTGCGCGATGCCGCGACGGCGGTGGAGGACGGGTTCAACAGGTTCGCCGGGTGGTGCGAGCGGACCCAGGAATGTGAGCTGCACGGCCGGTCCGTTCCGCAGGTATGGGACGCGCTGGTGCGCAAGGCGGAGGAGAGGCCGATCCCGGTGACCGGCGGGCGCCCGCTGACGGCGGACGAACTGCGCTACGTCGCGTACGCGATGCTCACGATGGCCCCGGAGTTCAACGGCGGTCTGGCACAGGGCATCGTCCAGGCCGAGCAGGGCGATGCGGCGCTCTTCGGGCAGATGCGGGCCGAGGCGCTGGACAACCCCGCGACGACCTCGGCCTACCGGGCGGTCCTCTGCCAGGACATCGACCCGGAGATCAACGGATTCGCGCAGCTCAGGACGCGGGCTCGGGACGTCACGCGGAGGGCCCCGCACATGCGCGGGACGTCGGAGTTCTGGGACATGACGACCGGATGCCTGGGATGGCCCGTCCCGCCGTCCAATCCGCAGCGGCCGGTGCACATCACCCAGGCGCCGCCCGTTCTGCTGGTCGGGAACACGCATGACCCTGCGACGCCGCTCGCCTGGGCCAAGAGCCTGGCCAGGGGCATCAAGGGGGCCCAGGTGCTGACCTATGACGGCGACGGACACACCTCATACCTGCGCAACGCCTGCGCGACCGGCAGCATCGACCGTTACCTGATCTCCGGAACGCTTCCCACGCCCGGCACGGTCTGCCACTGAGCCCTGTGTGACGTGCGCTGAGTTCCCGGCCACCGCGTCGTACCGGTCTCGTCCGCCGCCGCCGCTGTTCTCCGCCTCCGCCGAGGTGTCGCCGGACGGGGCCGGCCGCTTTCCCCGGACGACCTGGCCGCCGTCACCTGCCCCGTGCTGAGCACGCCCTGCAGCTGCACCGGACGCTGCCTGCGGCGCAGCCGGCCGTCGTCCAGCAGGTGCCAAGCACCCACAGCTGTGCACAATGGCAACTAAGGGTAATGATTAGCTACACAGAGTTATCAACCGAGGGATCTCCCCCATGAGACCCCGCCCTCTCGCCGGCAGTCTCCTCCTGGCGACCGCACTCCTGACCGCAACCGCCTCCCCCGCCGTGGCACAGGACGCCTCCATCACCCTCAACTCCGTCACCGCCCAAGGCAGCCCCACCACGACCGCCGTCATGAACGTCACCTACACCTGCACCGACACCCAGCTGGCCAGAGTCGTCGGCACCCTGTGGTTCAGCTGGGGCGCACCCAACGGCGGCACCGACGAGGTCATGTGTGACGGCCGGCGCCACAACGAGAACCTCACCATCAACGCCACCTTCACCACCTTCCAGCGCGGCGACCAAGTGGACGCCAGCGCCACCTTCGCCGGCATCATGCCGCCCTTCAACGACGAGGACAGCCGCAGCCTCACCATCCGCTGAAGGATCGCTCCAACCGCACAGAAGCGTCGAGTGACCGCTTACGTGTCCGCCGATCAGACGGCGGTGCCGAGCGGGGATTTGAGCAGTGGCCCGGCCTCGTCGAGGTAGCCGCCACGGTGCTGGCGCAACGCGTGGGCCGCCATCCGGATGCGGTCGATGTTGACGCCGGCGGCGCCACTGGGGTCGTGCACCTTCAACTTCACGTCCAGGGACACCGTGGTCTGGCCCCAGCCCTGTGCCTCGAAGTTGATGTGCGCCACTTTGTGCGACTTCAGGTGCGGAAGGTATCCCAGCGGAGCGACCTCCACGCTCCCCGGCCACCCGGTCCATCTGGGCGGCGTCGGCGGCGTCGGTGACGCCCCGGGACGCCGTGACGCCGGTGGGCGGGGCTCACCGGCGAGCTGCGGATGGTTGTCGGGCGGCAGGAAGATCACCTCGGACAGGTCCCGTCCGATCTTCTCCGGCGAGGTGGCGAAGGCCGTCACGAAGTCGCGGAAGCGATCACCAGGGCACCACGCCGTCGTCGTCGAAGAACCCTCCGGTCGGGCCGTCCGCGCCCAGGGTGGCCAGTCGCACCATGATCGCGGCGCCGTCGTCGGCCGTGCGGGTGACGGGGAGGCCGAGGTGCCGGGTGAAGTCCGTCGCGCAGGGTCCAGGGGTGCAGGCGTTGACGAGGATGCCCCGTTCCCGAAGGTCCTTGGCGTACTGCACGCTCAAGGCGTTGAGCGCCGTCTTCGAGGGCGGGTACGCCGCGTGCCCCGCCAGCCGGGACATGTAGTGCTCCGGATCGGTCATGCGGGCGAGCGACCCGATCCCGCTGGACACGTTGACGATGCGGGCCGCCGCCGAGCGCGACAGCAGCGGCAGCATGGCGTTGGTCACCGCGATGACACCGAAGAAGTTGGTCTCGAACACCCGCCTGACCAGGTCGAGGTCGGCTGTGGCCGGCGCCGTGGGCCCGGAGCTGCCGGAGATCCCGGCGTTGTTGACGAGCACGTCGAGCCGGCCGAAGCGGTCGCCGATCCGGTCGGCGGCGGCCTCGATCGTCGCCGCGTCGGTGATGTCGAGCATGATGGCGTGCACCTCACCGACGCCGAGCCCACCACCCTCGTCCTCGCCTGGCCGCAAGGAAGCCGAGCACCCGCACTCGCGGCATTCGTCCGCATCGCAACCACCGTGGCATCACGATGACGAGGAGAACGCCGGCCACGGCCCGTCAGGCTCCGAGCCTGCCGGGGATCTTTGTTCGACCAGGTCGAGGAAGGCCCGCACGGCGGGTCCGCAGTCGCTCGGCGACAGGACGGCCAGGGCGAGCGTCCGGGTGAGGCGCGGTTCGAGCGGCCTGGTCGTGACCGGTCCGAGCTGGGCCGGCAGGCCGAGCGTGGGCACGATGCTGACCCCCAGGCCCGCGGCCACCATTTCGAGGATGGCCGACTGGCCGCCGGCCTCGTAGGCGACGTCGAGCTGAACACCGGACTGGCGTGCCGCCTGGGTGATGAGCGGACGGCAGCCCGCCGTGGTGAGGATGAACGGCTGCCCGGTCAGGTCGGTGATGTGCACCGTCTCCTGCTCCGCCAGCGGATGGCCGGCCGGCACCACGGCGACCATCTCATGCGTGCTGAGCGGGATCGTGTGCAGGCCGGGGGCCGGGAGCGTGACCACCCCGACCTCGGCCGCGCCCCCGCGCAGCCAGCCGCGGACGTCGTCGTCGGTCCCCTCGAACAGGCGTACCTGGACCTGGGGGTGGCGATCGGTGAAGGTCCGCAACCGGTGGGCGATGAGGGTGCCGGTGGCACTGGGCAGGCTGGCCAGCCGGAGCGGCCCGGTGACCTCACCGGCGGCGGCTGCCACCTCCGCACGGATCAGGTCGAAGTGCCGCAGAGCCTCACGGGCGCGAAGGTGGGCGCGCCGCCCGGCCTCGGTGAGCGCGATGCCGTCGGTGTGACGGACGAACAGGGGGGCGCCGAGCTCGCGTTCGAGGCTCGCGACAGCGCGGCTGACAGCGGGCTGGGACATGCCGAGCAGGTCCGCCGCCGCGGTGAACCCGCCTTGCTCGGCCACCGCGATCAGCGCTCGGAGCTGCGTCAACGTCATGGGGCCATACCCTAAGTGGTATTTGACCGGCCTTGGTCCATTCCCTGATGGTTATGGCCATGTCCACACGCATGACGATCGACGTCGACGGCCGTACGGCCAGCTATCTGACGGCGGGCGAGCACGGCCCGCAGGTCCTGTTGCTCCACGGCACGTATTGGAGCCGCGTCTGGCTGCCGGTGCTCGACGACCTGGCCGCGGCCGGGTTGCGCCCGGTCGCGGTCGACCTTCCCGGCCTGGGCCGCTCGGAAGGCGAACTGACGCTGGAGACGGCCACCGTGCCCGCGCTGGCCGCCTGGGTGACGCGGTTCGCGGCGGCGCTCGGCATGGACGCGCCCGCGGGCGTGGCCGGGCACGACATCGGCGGCGCGGTCGCCCAGCACCTGCTGGTCGGCGGCGAGCTGCCGGTCCCCCGGCTGGCGCTGGTCAACTCGGTGAGCTACGACTCCTGGCCGGTGCCCGGCGTGGCGCGCTACCGCGACCCCGCCGTGGTCGCCGCCACCACCGTGGAGGACTTGCTCGCCTCCCGGCGCGTGGCCGTCACCACCGCCTTGGCCCGGCCTGTCACCGAAGAAGAGGTGGACGACTACCTCGACCCGTGGCGCGAACCGCGCGTGGGACGGTCCTGGATGGCGCTGGCCGGCGCCGCCGACAGCCGCTACACCCTCGACCTGATGCCCGCCCTGCTCGCCTGCGACGCGCCGAAGCTGCTGGTGTGGGGCGAGGACGACACCTTCCAGCAGGTCGGCTACGCGCAGCGGTTCGCCGGCGAGGTGCCGGACACCACGCTGGTGCGGGTCGCCGAGGCCGGTCACATCCCCATGGAGAACGACCCCGCACTGGTCGCCCGCACGCTGGCCACGTTCTTCCTGGCTTGACGGGCCTCTCCCGTGCCGCTTCGGGGGCGGTCAGGCGCCGGACCAGAGGGCCGCGAGCAGCGCGTTCAGCCGCTCCGGCGCCTCGACGTGCGGGTAGTGGGCGCTGCCCGGCACCTGCTCGTGCCGGGCGCCGATCCGCTCGGCCGTGACCCGTGCGCAGGCCATGAGAGGGACGCCGCCGCGCTCCCGATACGGGCCGGGCGCGTCCTCCCAGGTGCCCGAGACGACCAGCTTGGGAAAGGACGCCGCCCGCAGCGCCGGCAGCGGGAGGCCCGCCTCCCAGCAGACGCGTTCGCGCAGCGCCGTGGCGGCCGCGCGCAACCGCCGATCGCCCGTGCCGGGCTCGGGCATGCCGGTCGAGCCGGCGGCGGCGCGCAGCCATTCCTCGGGCGTCAGGTCGGGAAGGTCGGCGTAGGCGGCGCGGTTGGCGCGCAGCGCCTCGGCCACGGCGGGGTGGTCGGCTGCCGCCTGGTAGCAGCCGGGCTCGACCAGGGTGAGGGAGCGCACCGCCTCCGGCCTCCGCGCCGCCGCGATCATGGCTCCGACGGCGCCGTAGGAGTGGCCGACCAGGTGCGCGCCCGCGCCGAGGAGTTCGGCGACGTCGTCGGCGTCGGCCAGGTAGTCGCCGGGGAACCTGTCGCCGGCGTCCGGGCTGCCGCCGTAGCCCCGGCGGTCCATCAGCAGCAGCCGGAACCGGCCGGCCAGCGGGCGTTGCGCCGCGAACCCGTACACCGGGTCGTCGCCCCAGCTCGTGGAGCCGTGCACGAAGACCGCCGGCGGCCCGGACTCGGGGCCGAGCGCGGTCACGTGCACGTCGCCCGGCAGCGGGCCGTTCGGGCGGAACATCAGGGTGGGGGCGGACATCCGACTCCTCCTTGAACAGTGTTTAATATTCTTGAACGTTGTATAAGGGAATGGAAGGCGACGTCAAGGCGGGTAGGGTGATCGGGTGCCGTCGTCAGAGTCCTCCGGCGGGTCCGTGTGGCTGCGTCCCGAGCGGCCGCCGCGCGACCGTCAGCTCACCCGCGAGCGGATCGTCGAGGTGGCGGTCGCCGTCCTCGACGCCGAGGGTCATCGCGGGCTGTCGATGCGCCGCGTCGCCACCGAGCTGGGGGTGACCGCCGGGTCGCTCTACTGGTACGTCCACACCAAGGACGACCTGCTGGAGCTGGCCCTCGACCGGGTGCTGGGCGAGGTGCGCGCCGGCCCCGGCACGTCCGGCTGGCGGGACGGCCTGGCCGCGCTGGCCCGCAGCAACCGCGCCATGCTGCTGCGTCACCGGTGGGCCCTGTCCGAGCTGACCGTCAGGCCCAACCTCGGCCCGAACGCGCTCGCCCTGGCCGAGACCGGGCTGCGCCTGCTGGAGAGCGCCGGGTTCGCCGGTACCGACCTCGACGCCGCCCTGGCCGCCGTCAACGACCATGTGGTCGGCGCGGTCATCGCGGAGGTCGCCTGGCGCGACACGCTGGCCCGGATGAGCGGGACCGGGTCCGGCTGGGCCGAGCAGGCGGCCGATTACCTGCGTCAGGTCGCCGAACGCCACCCGACGCTGGCCGGCCGGATGGCCGCCACGGGCGAGATCGACGTCGAACGCGAGAGCGAGCGGCGCTTCACGTTCGGCCTCGACTGCCTCCTGGACGGCCTCGCCACCCGCTGCGCGACCCCGTCCCCGTCATAGCGCCGGGGCCCGGGGCGTCACCAGTTGCGCACCTCGTGCGCCCACGCGATCAGTCCCGCCACGAACCCCTGCCGGTCCGACGGCGAGAGGGTGTCCAGGACGCGCAGCAGCGGCGCGGCACGCAGGGCGACGAACCCCTCGACCATGGCCCGATGGTCAGGGGCCAGCGACACCAGGGTGCGGCGGCGGTCGGCCGGATCCTCCCGGCGTTCGACCAGGCCGGCCCGGCTGAGGTCGCCCACCAGCTCGCTCGCGGTCGGCAGTGACACGCCCATCCTGTCGGCCAGCTCGCTCACGCTGAGCGACGCCTCGACGGTCAGCTGCGGGATGACCGCGCCGTGCCTCCCGGTGAGCCCGTGGTTGCGGAAGATCTCCCGCATCCGGTCCGGCATCTCGGCCTGGGCCCGCCGGAAGTACGCCTCCACCAGGGGTACGAAGCCGAGGGCTTCCCTGACCTCCTCGGGCCGTGGCAGTCGCGGGGGCGCAGTGGGGTCCGTCACGGTCACAGGTTACAGTGCCCATATCCAAACAGTTCGGATATCCGAAGTGAGGTAGACGTGATTCTGGTGACAGGCGCCACGGGGAACGTCGGACGTCATCTGGTGGATCTGCTGCTCGGGGCGGGCGAGCAGGTCCGGGCGATCAGCCGCAACCCCGAGCGGGCCGGCCTGCCCGACGGCGTGGAGGTGGTCAAGGCCGACATGTCGCAGGCGGAGGACCTGCGGGCCGCGTTGCGGGGAGCGGACCGCGCGTTCCTGCTCCCGGCTGCCGGCCAGGTGGACGGCTTCCTGCGCGAGGCCGCGAGGGCCGGCCTCGGGCACGTGGTGCTGCTGTCCGCGCTGGCGGTGACCATGAAGCAGGCCGGCGTGCTGGGCAGCGCCCACGCCGAGTACGAGCGGGCCGTGGCCGGGTCGGGGCTGCCGTGGACGTTCCTGCGTCCCGGCGCGTTCATGGCGAACGACCTGCGGTGGGCGCCCGGCGTCAGGAACGGTGGGGTGGTGCGTGCTCCGTTCGCCGAGGCCGCCACCGCGCCGATCGACGAACGCGACATCGCCGCGGTGGCCGCGCGGACGCTGCTCGACGACGGGCACGCGGGCAAGGCGTACGAGCTGAGCGGGCCCGCCTCCCTGACGACGGCCGACCGGGTACGGATCCTCGGCGAGGTCCTGGGCCGCGACCTCCGTCTGGAGGAACTGTCCCCCGAGCAGGCCCGCGAGCAGATGATCGCGCATACCCCCGCGCCGGTCGTGGACTCGGTGCTCACGCTGTTCGCCTCGTTCGTCGGCAGGGCCGCGGACGTGTCACCGGCCGTGCGCGAACTGACCGGCGACGCGCCCCACCCCTACGCCGACTGGGCAGCCCGCAACGCCGCGGCGTTCAGCTAAGGAGAGCAGTAGGGCCGAT
This sequence comes from Nonomuraea sp. NPDC001636, assembly GCF_040298265.1. Classification (NCBI taxonomy): domain Bacteria; kingdom Bacillati; phylum Actinomycetota; class Actinomycetes; order Streptosporangiales; family Streptosporangiaceae; genus Nonomuraea; species Nonomuraea sp. NPDC001636. Next base: position 88,443 of record NZ_JBEOZT010000028.1, on the reverse strand, counting down.
CGGCCCGCGCGGAACGTGAACCAGGCCGCCGAATGCGGCCGGCAGCGCTCGACACAGTCGTGCGCCGTGCTGACAGCAGGTATTCCGCTACAGACGTGTCGCGGTGCGGACGAGGTCGGCGACGGCCTTGGACCTGCTGTGCGGCGGCCAGGCGATGACGGTCGTGACGGCCGGCGCGTCCGGCACCGGCACGATGGCGTAGTCGTCGCGTAGCTGGTCCCGGAGCGACTCGGGGACGACGGCGCAGGCCAGCCCGAGCGCGATCAGCTGGAACAGTTGGGTATGGTCGCGCACCCGCGGTCCGGGGCCGTCCGGATGGCCGCCATCCCGTCCGGGCCAGCGCGGCAGGGGCAGGTCCGCCTGGGCTTTCACCTCGGCCAGCGACAGATACGCCCGGTCGGCCAGGGGATGCCCCTTGGGCAGGACCACGACCTGCTGTTCGGTGTGCAGATCCTCGGCGTCGAGTCCGGCTGTCGTGTCGTAAGGCCGGTGGAGCAGCGCCACGTCGGCACGCCCGGTGCGCAGCAGACCCTCCGGCTCGCCCGGCCCGCACAGCATCACCTCGACCGGCATCGAGCCCGGTTCAGCGGCGTAGGCGTGCAGAAGCTTCGCCAGCAGTTCCCTGGACGCCCCGGCCTTGGTGGCCAGGACCACACCGGGCTGGTCAGCCGCGGCGCGGCGGGTGCGGCGCTCGGCGGCTTCGACCGCGTCGAGCGCGAGCCGGGCCTCCCGTAGCAGCACCGACCCGGCCTCGGTCAGGGCGACGGCGCGAGCGGTGCGGTGCAGCAGAACGACGCCGAGCCGCCGCTCCAGCTGCTGGATCGCCCGCGACAGTGGTGGTTGCGCCATCGAGAGCCGTTGTGCCGCCCGTCCGAAGTGCAATTCCTCGGCCACGGCGACGAAGTACCGCAACTCCCGCGTCTCCACCGGCTCATCGTATCCAGCGCTGACCACGGCCGATACCCGTGCGGTATCGCCGCCCACCTGACCGGTCTTGGACGCCCCACCCGAGTCCGCAACATGATCGACGGCATGAGAGAACGGACGATCGCGCTGGTGACCGGCGCGAACAAGGGAATCGGATACGAGATCGCCGCAGGCCTGGGCGCCCTTGGCTGGCGAATCGGCGTGGGCGCGAGGGACCAGCATCGCCGCGACACCGCCGTCGAGAAGCTGCGCGCGGCGGGGACCGACGCGTTCGGCGTGCCGCTCGACGTCACCGACGACGAAAGTGCCACCGCCGCGGCCGAGCTGATCGCCCGCCATGCCGGGGGGCTCGACGTCCTGGTCAACAATGCCGCGATCACCGGCGGCATGCCGCAGACACCGACCACGGTCGAGCCCGCGACCGTGCGGGCTGTCGTGGAGACCAACGTGATCGGCGTCATCCGGGTCACCAACGCGGTGCTGCCGATGCTGCGCGACTCGGCAGCACCGCGGATCGTCAACATGTCCAGCAGCGTCGGCTCGCTCGCCCTGCAAACCACCCCCGGCATCGACATGGGCCCGGTTCCCGCCGCCTACCTGGCCTCGAAGACCTTCCTCAACGCCCTCACCATCCAATACGCCAAGGAACTGAGCGGCACCGACATCCTGATCAACTCCGCCTGCCCCGGCTTCACCGCCACCGACCTCAACGGCTTCCAAGGCGTCCGCACACCACAACAGGGTGCGGCCATCGCGATTCACCTCGCGACCCTGCCCGACGACGGCCCGACCGGCGGATTCTTCGACGACGCCGGATCCGTGCCCTGGTAACAGCCGCACTTTCCCGCCCTCGACGCCGGCCGCGCGTCTCGCACCACAGGAGAAGCAGGACAATGACGAAGGCAGTCAGATACGACGAGTTCGGTGGAATCGAGGTGTTGCGGGTCGACGAGGTCGACCGGCCGGTGCCCGAGAGCGGGCAGGTCCTCGTACGGGTCCAGGCCGCAGGCATCAACCCCGGCGAGGCGGCCATACGTACAGGTGCGATGGCCGACATCTTTCCCTCGACCTTTCCGTCCGGGCAGGGCAGCGACCTCGCCGGGATCGTCGCCGAGGTCGGCGCGGGAGTCGACCGATTCGCGGTCGGCGACGAGGTGATCGGGTTCTCCGAGCGGCGGGCAGCACAGGCCGAGCTGGTGCTGGTCGACGTCGGCAACCTCACCCCCAAGCCGGACGGCGTCTCCTGGGAGGTGGCGGGCGGCCTGTACGTCGCCGGAGTGACCGCGTGGCGGGCCGTGCATTCCGTACGACTCGACATCGGGGAGACCGTCGTCGTCTCCGCGGCAGCCGGAGGAGTCGGCTCGTTCGCCGTTCAGCTCGCGCGCCGTGCCGGAGCCACGGTCATCGGCCTGGCGAGCGAGCACAACCACGGGTGGCTGCGAACACACGGCGTGATCCCGGTCGCCTACGGTGACGGCGTCACCGACCGGATCGAGGCCGCCGCACCGAGCGGCATCGACGCCTTCATCGACACGTACGGCGGCGGGTATGTCGAAACGGCCCTCGCCCTCGGCGTCGCGGTCGAGCGGATCGACACCATCGCCGATTTCGCGGCAGCCGCGAGATACGGGGTCAGGACCGAGCCCGGAACCGACGCCAGGCCGGGCGCGGAGGTACTCGCCGAACTGGCCGCCCTGATCGCCGACGGACACCTCGAAGTCCCGATCGCCAACGTCTACCCGCTGACGCAGGTCCGCCAGGCCTACACCGAACTCGAGCGCCGACACACCCACGGCAAGATCGTGCTCAGACCCTGAGCGGCGCCATGCGACGCGGCGCGCCCAGGGCTTTGCTCAACCGCAGGCGGATCCCCGTCGGGACTGTCCGGTCTCCCGCCTGATCGGCCGCGACAACCCGGGCGACACATTCGGCAGGCCAGCCTCGCGTCGCAACTTCCGCCGCGTCGTCGTCCGGCAGAACCAGGCAGACGATTCGGTGACAAGGGCCCTCCGCTCTGGTGCGTGCGACGAGTCCCGAAGGAGAGCGTTCCGCAGGCCGCAGCGTGGGCGCCCGTAGTGGGGCTTATGTGGCCAGAGGGACAGTAATCTCTCCCTCGAATACAGAACGGAGTTGAACGAATACTCAGAGAGACGCATCGATGCGAGTACGACCCGCGCATGTTCGGCGGCTCGTCCCCAGCGAAGGGCGGAAAGCCCTCATCCGGAAGGTGTGCCAGATGCCAACACCCAGCACCGCGCCTCCCCAGCAGGGAGCCTCGAAAGTATGGCTCCAGACGGGCCCGCTCGCCTTCGGCCACCCGCTCAGGGGTGCCGATCGTGTCCACGAGAAGGTCTCTGAGGTTCCGGACCTGCAGATCCCCTTCCCCGGCGTGTGGGAGGTCTCCTATCACGCCCTCAACGCGGTGGCTGTGGTGTCGCCGCATCTGTATGTCCACACGGCGTTGTTCATCAATGGCGTACTCATTCCCGGCAGTGAGGCACAGAGCGGCCTGGCCGGCGTCAATGCAACACTGCGAGCCACCGCCGGGCAGACGCTCCTGCAGACCTTCGCCGCCGGAGACGTCGTGACACTTCACGCCTACCGCATCGGGACCGGCGAGGCCGTCATCGAGAGTGGCGGCGATGGGCGCACCGGAATCATGGCGCACTGGGTGAGCGCGGTCTGAGCGCCGACGCCCGCAGGTGAAACGGCTGGGGACCGTACTGCTCGGCGGCGAACGTCCCTGCCATGTCATCGCGGCGGGAAGCGTCGGACTTCTCTCCGGACGCTCGGACCGAGCCCGGCGGCAGGGAACCGCGGTCGTCGCCCGCCATGGCCAGCGGGACCGCCTGGTCGCGGGCGAGCCTGCGAGGGCAGGCGTTCCTCACTGTCGCGACACATCACTCACAGTGCTCATATATGTACGTTAAGTAGCGAGCCTCGGGATTCTGATCACATGGCGCGAAACCCGGAGCCGTACCTCTCACCGCAAGGAGCCCCCGCATGAGCATGATCCAGACCGGCATCCTCGACCTGGACTCCACCAACCCCGTGGCCACCACCGGCGGCGACACCTCCACCTTCACCCACGTGACGTTCCCGACCCCGTTCCCCGCCGGGTCACGCGTGATCGTCATCCCCTTCGTCCAGACCTTCAACGGACCCGAGACCCCCGGCCTCAGGATCGCGGACGTGACGCCGCAGGGCTTCCGGATCCGCATCAACGAGATCCTCGCCGGCGCCACCAAGAGCGACGGACACCACACCCGCGAAACCATCGGCTGGCTCGCCACCACCGTCTGACTCCGACCAAGCCCAAGAGGCCGGCCCCTCCATGCCTAGAGGGGCCGCCCCGCGGTCGCCCGGGCATGCCGTGGAGGTGTGGCCGGATATCGCGGGCGCGCTTGGGGGCCTGCCCGCGAAGTCCGCGACTCGCCGGGGGCTGCTGAGGGCCGGCGCACTCGGCCAGCGGGCGCGCTCGGCCCAGCGAACCTCACTGTCAGTCGATGCCTTCGATGATGCGGAAGTCGCGCTCAACGCCGTCGGGGAAGGCCACCAGCGCCTTCTGGTATGCCTCGCTCTCGTATGCCGCGACGGCCTGTTCAAAGCTGTCGAACTCGATCAGAACGACACGTTGCGTGATTCCGGCCTCGTGGGCGACGACTCGACCGCCACGGGACGGGAGGAGGGCCAGGTTGCGCCCGCCCCCAGCCTGGACAGCCGGAGCGGCCAGCTTGTCGTAGACAGTCAGGCTCTCCAGATCGGAAATGGCGGGGTAGACACTGACCCAGTAGCCCTTAGCCATGGAAACCTCCTGAATCGATCGATCCCGGCGACGGGTATTGCGGCCGGTTGAATCGTCATATGCGCAGGTTAGGGCTTGATGTGCGGCCGAGGGAAAGATCGGTTCGGGATAGACTCAGAACGGATCGTTATCAATCGGCAGGGAGGGCGCGTGGCGCCGGATACGGTCAGCCTGCGGTACTTCCTGGTGCTGGCGCAGGAGTTGAACTTCACCCGCGCGGCCGCACGGATCGGCATCGCACAGCCCGCACTCAGCGCCCGCATGCGCCGCTTGGAGGCGGAACTCGGTACGGCCCTGCTGGTCCGCAACACGCGTAGCGTCGTGTTGACCACGGCCGGTGCGGCCTTGGCGGAGTCCGCGCCGCCCGCGCTCGCGGCGCTGGACCGGGCATGGGACACCGCCCGGAGCGCGGCGGCCGGCGAGCTGGGCACGTTGCGCATCGGACACAGCCTCAGCGCCGGGGCCGAGACGGTGCCGGCCCTGGTGGACAGGCTGATGCGCGGCAACAGCGGACTCCAGGTCAGCGCGGTCCCGATGGCGACACCGGAGATCTCCCCCGCGGTCGCCGACGGCCGCATCGATGCCGGGATCACCCGCGGTGAACAGCCGGGCCGTGGCGTGCGCCGGTTCCTGCTGCGCCGCATGCGCGTCGGGGTCCAGCTGGCGCAGCACCATCCGCTGGCCCAACGATCGGAGATCGAGATCGCCGACGCGGCCGCGTATCCTCTGCGACTCCCGGACCGTGCGGCCAACCCCGTGATCCACGATCAGCTGTCCGCACTGTTCCGAGACGCCCGACTGCACCCCCGATTCCACACGCCAGCGGTCTCTTTCGACATGTCTCAACGCGACCTGCACGAGGGGATCACCCTCGCCCCGGCCGGAGAAGCCGCGGTCACGACCCAACCGGCCGGTCTCACCTGGCGACCGCTGCGGGGCGCGCCCAGCCTCACGATCCACCTGGTCCTCCCCCGCGAGCCGTCGCCGCTTCACCGCCGCATCCGTGCCGTCGCAAAAGCCCTGGCGCACGAGCTGCACTGGCTGTCGGACTGACGCGCAAGCGGTCAAGCGAGACGGACGCCTGCGCCGGCAAGGCCGAAGACCTCGCGCCCGGCGGACATCGCGGTGATGACGACGTCGGTGGTCTTGCTGAATGTCCGACACGACCTCGCTACGCCGGCGGGTCGGCATCCGATGATGGCCCCGGGTCCGGTCCGAGATCTCGGCGGCTATCGCGCCTTAGTCGCCCCGACCCCGACAGGCACGGGGAGCCGGCGGGAACGCCCGCCGTCGAGGACGTCGGTCAATGCTTGACGCCAGCCACCGTTCGGATGTCGGTGGTGTCGATATCCGTGCTGGGTGTCGAAGAATCGATGGTTTCTCAACACCTCGTCCGAAGTTCTCTGCGCGTGACAGCGTGATCTTCGTCCCGGCGAGGGCTCCTGAGCGTCTCCGCCGTCATCACTCGTGAGCGGGCCACTCCTCGGCCAGGAGCGCGTATGAGAGACCGTCGAGCCATCCCTTGGTGCGGTGGAGTGAGTCTCTCACCGTGTGCTGCTCGCGGCGCATCCCGACCCGCTCCATCAGCCGCCACGAGGCTTCGTTGTCGTAGAAGCAGTCCGCGTGCAGGCGGCGCAGGCCAAGACTCTTGAAGGAGATGTCGATGAGGGCGCGTACCGCTTCGGTGGCGTAGCCCTTGCCGCCGTAGGCGGGGTCGAGCGTCCACCCGAGCTCTCCTTGGACGTTTTTCGCCTGGTCAGCGACCTCTTCCTGGGCCCAACCGTCCTGGACCCTCAGGGTCAGGTCGCCGATTACCCGGCCGTCCAGTTCGATGATGAGCAGGTCTACGAGCCGCTCCTCGCTGAGGAAACGTTCACGGTAGTCGTCGTAGGTCTCTGTGGCGGCCGCGATCCATTCGTGAGTCTCCGGCAGCTGCCGATAGACCCAGGTCGCGTCCAGGTCGTCGGGGGCGGCTCGGCGCAACAGCAGCCGTTCGGTGGAAATCGGCCAGTCCAGCGTGTCAAGAGGGTGACGCATGGGCCCTGATACTGACAGCGGGCTGTGGTGACACACAAACGAATTACTGCGGACGGCGTCTCCGACAACGACGCGGCGATCGCCCTACAGGAGCCGGGGCGGGATTGGCCGGGTGTCACAGGGCTGGCGGGGTCGTCGGCGCCGTCTGGGGGCGTCGGCGAGGACGTCGGCAACGACGTACCGCGAAGCTCGGATGCCGCGGCCGGTGCGGCTTAAGAGGGCATCGGTCCAAGGCTTCCACGCGGGAAAGGTCGTCGCTCACCCCGATTGAGAAACCTGCCGGACGGACGAGCTCAGCGGCCCGGTGCTGGACGCACACGTGCGTCGCCTGGGCCCATGCCGGCGAAGAGGGCGTCGAGGATCTGGTCGACATACTCATGAGTCAGCGGTTCATGGGTGATGAGGAACTGGAAGTACAGCGGACCGGACAGGATCGCCATCGCGAGGTCCAGATTGAACCCGGGCGCCAGTTGACCCTGCTCTTGGGCTCTCTTCAGCCGGGCGACGGTCTTGCTGGTCTGGGGGGCGATGAAGCGCTCGTTGAGCGCGGCGGCGACCCGGGGGTCGTACTGGGCCTCGCCGACCAGGGCCTGATACAGGGGGCCGAAGGGGGGCCTGCCGATGAGATCGATGGCCGCGTAGGTCTGTCGGCGCAGATCGGCGATGATGTCGCCGGTGTCGGGGTAGTCCAGGTCGGACTCGTGCAGTGACAGCAGCGAATCGAGCAGCAGGGCTCCCTTGGACGGCCATCGGCGATAAATGGTGTGCTTGCCGGCGCCGGCGCGGGCCGCCACCGCTTCGATGCTGAGTTTGGCGTAGCCGATCTCCTGGCCCAGCTCCAGTGTGGTTCGCATGATGGCCTCGGTCCGGTCGGCACCGCGGCGGTGGCGCGTGTCAGTCATGCCGACACCTTATCGGTACGATACGTTCCGTGCCGACACGCTGCACGGACCTGGTGACGCGGGTTCGGCGCCGGGCGGTCGGTCAGGTGTGGGACAGGACCAGGCGGACGGCGAAATTGCGGTAGCCGGCGCGTTCGAAGGCGCGGGCCATCGAGACGTTGCCCGCGTCCGTGTCGGCGACGATCCGCTGCGCGCCGCGTTCCGCGTGGCTGCGGGTGATCTCGCCGAGCAGGTCGTCGACGTAGCCGCGGCCGCGGTGCTCGGGCACCACGCCGAGGTAGCCGACCACCGGGCCGCCGCTGTTCGCCGACGGCAGCGCGACGCCGACCAGGTCGCCGTCCTCAAGGTAGGCCAGGCGCCACCAGGAGCGGTCGCCGGGCATGGAGCGGTAGCCGGCGACGTCCTCGCGAGCCTGCGCGACCGGGTCCATGGTGAGCAGGGCTTGGCGGGTGTGATGGTCGAGCGTGCCGACGGCCACCCGGCGGAACGCCTCGACGAACACCTCGTCGTCGTCCTCGCCGCGGAACTCCAGCCGGCCCGACGGCTTGGGCACCTCGACGTCGGGGGTCCACTCGTAGCGCAGCCGTTCCAGTTCCTCGGTCAGTCCCGCGCGGCCCGCGGCCGTCCGGCGCCAGGCGATCGCGGCCGCGGTCTTCGGGTCGTCGCGCCAGCCGTTGGAGACGAACACGTGGTAGGCGGGCTTGTCGTCGTAGGCGGCGTGGGCGTGGGCGAGCAGGTCGGCGGCCAGGCCGACGGGGTCGTCGACCGAGGGGTGAACGTAGAGGCAGTCCAGCGCGAGAGGCTTGCCTGCGTCGGGCGAGCCCCACCACACGGCGCGGGCCATGATCTCGCCGCTCTCCTCGGCGACCCAGATCCACGCGTGGCGGTAGTTGCCGGATTCGAGGAAGGACAGCAGCCGCTCGGGATGAGCCCAGCTGATGGACGCGTCCACGACGCAGCCGAGCAGGCGGTCGAGTTCGGCCTCGACCGTGGGACGGAAAAGCACAGGTCCTCCGGAAAGTAGACGGGCGCGCGGAGAGCGCCCCGTTCGGTGCGGTACATGTCAGTCGCCCCGGTCCGGTCGGCACTGCGACGGGGGGCGTGTCGGTCACGCGCTTTAACGGTACGGCACGTGCCGTACTTGACACCAGAGGGCCTTCTTGGACATCATCCTATCGGCACGGGTCGTTCCGTGCCGATAGGAACTGCCAGGTCATCACCAGTGCTAGCGACGCCCCAGTGAGGCCCGACGTTCGCCACCCCATGGAAGAGGACGATCGCGTGATGCCTGTTCCCCCCGAGCCGACCGTGCTGCATCCGATGCCCGGCCAGCCCCGCGTCGTGCTGCTCAAGCCGCTGGTCACCTCGCCGCTGATCGAAGTCGGCGAGTTCTCCTACTACGACAACCCCGATGATCCGACCGCCTTCGAGACCCGCAACGTGCTGTACCACTACGGGCCGGAGAAGCTGGTCATCGGCAAGTTCTGCGCGCTCGGTGAGGGGGTGCGGTTCATCATGAACGGCGCCAACCACCGCATGGACGGCCCCTCGACGTTCCCTTTCCCGATCATGGGCGGTTCCTGGGCCGAGCACTTCGATCTCATCACCGGCCTGCCCGGGCGGGGTGACACCGTGGTGGGCAACGACGTCTGGTTCGGCTACCGGTCCATGGTGATGCCGGGTGTCCGCATCGGCCACGGGGCGATCATCGCCTCCGGCGCCGTCGTGGTGGACGACGTTCCCGACTACGGCATCGTCGGCGGCAACCCGGCCAAGCTCATCCGCCGCCGCCACACCGACGCCGACATCGACCGCCTCCTGGCCGTGGCCTGGTGGGACTGGCCGCTGCCACTCATCACCCGGCACCTGCGCACGATCATGTCCGGCAGCATCGAGGACCTGGAGCAGGCGGCCCCCGCGCCGCCCCACGTGCGGTGACCCGTACTCCCATCCCTACCGGCACACCAGAATCGAGCTTTCGGCATGCCTGCCTCGTCCCACCCCCATCCGTTCACCGACTGGCTCGGCGACCGCGCCGTCCCGCTCACCCACCTCGACCCTGAGGCGCCGCTGGACGACCTGGAGCCGCTGCGCGCGCTGGTCGGCGACGCGCGGGTCGTGGCGATCGGTGAGAACTCCCACTTCATCACCGAGTTCGCACACCTGCGGCAGCGTCTCCTGCGGTTCCTGGCCGAGCGCTGCGGCTTCACCGTCCTGGCCTTCGAGTACGGCTTCAGCGAAGGCGTCGCCCTCGATGCCTGGGCCCAGGGCCAGGGCGCCGACGACGACCTGTCCGCGCACCTCGCCACGGCCGTCCCGGTGGGCGTGGAGGAGCCGCTGCGCTGGATGCGCCGGCACAACGCCGCCACCGCCGAGGCGCCGATGCGGTTCGCCGGGATCGACATCCCGGCCGCCGGCGGCTCCCTGCTGCCCGCCCTGGCTCCCGTCGCCGACTACCTCCGCGACATCGACCCCGAGACCCTGCCGGCCGTCGAGCAGGCGATGCGCATAGCCGGATCGTTCGCGGGCGCCTCCGCCGCCTCGGCCGCACCGGTCTGGACCCGCCTGCCCGCCGCCGACCAGGACGCTCTCACCGCGATCCTGATGCGGCTGCGCATCCGCTTCCGCGCCGTCGAGATGCTGTACGTCTCCCGCGGCGACCGGCCCAGCTACGACATCGCCCTGCGCCGTCTGGAGGCCGCCTGCCACGCCGACTACGGTTTCCGCGCCATGGCCGGCCTGTACGCGGGCACCGGGTGGACCGCCGACACCTCAGCCCGCGACGTCTACATGGCCGAGTCCGTCCTGTGGCACCTGCAGCGCTCCGACCCCGGCACCCGCGTCGTGCTGGCCGCCCACAACGCCCACATCCAGAAGACGTCCGTCTCCTTCGACGGCCGCCTCACCGGGCTCCCCATGGGTCAGCACCTGCACAACCGGCTCGGCGACGACTACCTCGCCCTGGCCCTGACCAGCGTCACGGGGCACACCGCCGACATGCGCCCCGACGAGAACGCCCGCTTCGGCTTCGCCATCGACGACGTCCCGCTGCAGCCGCCCGAGCCGGGCAGCATCGAAGCCGCCTTCGCCGACGCCGGACGCGGGCTGAGCGTCGCCGATCTCCGGCAGGCGCCCCGGCAGACTCCCGGCCCCGACCGCTACCGGATCCAGAGCGCCTACCTGCACACGCCCGTCCTGGACGCGTTCGACGCCGTCCTCAGCACTCCGACCTCCACCGTCGCCGACATCACGCACTAGGGACCACGACATGAGGCTGCACCATCCCGGCCCGGCCACACCGAGGCCACAACCTTTGAACCGGTTGCTGACGATCAGATCGCACCAGGACACGACGAGACCCGCCAGGAGAGTGAACCATGCCGGACGCTGACGTGATCATTGTGGGAGCCGGCCCGACCGGGCTCATGCTGGCGAACGAGCTGCGCCTGGCCGGGGTACGGCCGCTGGTGCTGGAGCGGCACCCGCACCGCCGTGACACTCCCAAGGCCGGTGGTCTGGGCGGGCAGATCTTGGAACTGCTGCGCTGCCGCGGCCTGCTGGAACGTTTCGAAGCCGCCTGCCCCGGCCCGGCCCCGGCGCCCCGGTTCCCCTTCGGCGGCGTGCACCTGGACTTCACCCAGATGGCCGACCCGCCCCTGCACGCCCTGCCGCTGCCGCAGCAGCAGCTGGAGCGCCTGCTCGACGAGCGCGCCGCCGAACTCGAGGTGGACGTCCGGCGCGGGCACGAGGTGACCGGCATCAGCCAGGACGACGCCGCGGTGATCGTGGACGTACGCGGCCCTGACGGGCTCTTTCAGGTGAGCGCCCGCTACCTGGTGGGCTGTGACGGCGCCCGCAGCCGCGTCCGTGACTGGGCCGGCATCGGCTTCCCGGGCACCGTCTACCCCGAGGTCAACCGGCTGGCCCAGGTCACACTGCCCGGCACGGTGACCGTACTCGGCAACGGCGATCTCGACGTCCCCGGCCACGGCATCGTCCGCGCCGGTTTCACCCGCACCGACCACGGCCTGTTCGGCCTCGGCTCCTCACCCGGCGCCACGAGCGTCTCCCTCTACACGATCGAGGACGAGAGCACCGAGTACGACGACGACGTCCCGATGACGTTGACCGAGCTCCAGGACAGCATCCACCGCGTGCTCGGCGCGCGCCTGCCGCTGGCCGGATCGACCCGGCTGTCCCGCTTCACCTTCAAGGCCCGCCAGGCCGAACGCTACCGGGCCGGGCGCGTCATGGTGGCCGGGGATGCGGCGCACCTGTTCCCGGCCACCGGCGTGGCCATCAACGCCGGCATGCTGGACGCGGTCAACCTGGCCTGGAAACTGGCCGCCGACCTGCACGGCTGGGCCCCTGCCGGCCTGCTGGACACCTACCACGACGAACGCCACCTCGCCGGCGCCCGCACCATGTTGCACACCCGGGCTCAGGTGGCGTTGCGGCGCGGCCACGACGCGGCCGCCGAGGCGCTGCGGGAGGTGTTCACCGAACTGCTCGCCGACGAACAACCGCTGCGCCGGATGGGAGCGCTGGTCGCCGGGACGGACATTCGCTACCCGATGCCCGGCACCGGCCATCACCCGCTGACCGGCACGTTCGCCCCGGATCTCACCCTGCACACCGATCGGGGCATCACCAGCGTCGCCGAGCTCCTGCATCCCGCCCGGCCCGTCCTGCTCGACCTCGCCGACCGCGCGGATCTCCACGAGACCGCGCGGGACTGGCGGCGGCGCGTCGACCTCCACACCGCCAAGACCGGCGAACGGCCGGCCGACATCCTGCTGATCCGCCCGGACGCTCACATCGCCTGGGCCGCGACCATCGACGAACCCGCCGACAGCGCCGCCCCCGCGCTGCGCGAAGCGCTCTCCAGATGGTTCGGAACACCCTGACGATCAAAGGAAGCCATCCATGATGTGGCCTGTTCCGTCGCCCTGGCCGTGATGCCGCTGATCCAAGCCGCAGAGCGGTTACGCGTCCGCGCCCGACCGGATCAGGGCAGCAACCGGTCGACCGGCTTCTGCCGGTGCTCGCCGGACAGTGCGAGGGGCGGCCGCACCAGCGCCCGGCCGCCACACCGTCCTCCATCAGGCGCTACGTCACACCTCTAGGTGAGAAGCACCTGGTCGAGGACGTGCTCGCCGACGGCCGCCATGCTGGGGTTGTCGGCCGAGTGGGCGGCCAGAGCAGTGCCCATGACGATGGCCCAGCCCCGTGCGCGCTCCCAGGTCACCTCGTCGGCGTCCACGTGTGATCGGAAGACCTCGCGCGCGTTCTCGTCGAACACCAGCCACGCGGCGGCAAGGTCGGTGGCGGGATCGCCGCTGGTGAGGTCGCCGAAGTCCAGGACAGCCGCCAGCTCTCCCCCGTCGAGCAGGAGGTTTCCCGGGTGCGGGTCGCCGTGGAGCCAGAGCGCGGGGCCCTGCCAGGACGGGAGGGCGACCAGCTTCTCCCAGAGCGGGAGAAGCTCAGCTGATCGGGAAAGGAACCGCAGGCGTTGCCGTACCACTTCGTCGCGGACGGTGAGCGGGACGCCGCGGACGGGGTTACGCGGTGCGTCAGGCGGTGCGGGCCGGTGGAGTCCTGTCATGAAGTCGGCCAGCGGAACGGCGATGCCGGAGCGGTCGGGCGGCGGCACGTCGGCGGCCGTGCGGCCGTCGAACCAGGGCGCGATCGTCCACGGCCACGGGTAGCCCTCGCCGGGCACGCCGACCCTGACGGGTATGGGCAGCGCGACCTCGACGTACCCGGCCAGGACCGACAGCCAGCGTTGCTCGTTGACGATGAGGTCGACGGCGACCTGGCGGCGCGGCAGCCGTACGGACAGGTCTGTCCCCAGGCGGTAGATGACGTTGTCCCAGCCGTTGGCGACGAGGGTGAGCGGCCCCGCCAGATCCGGGTGCTGCACGCGGATCAGGCGGTCGACCAGGTCGTCGTCGATGTCGGCTTCCGCCGCTGGGGTGTTCATGCCGCAACGATAGTGCGGGATGACCTTGACGAACGTAGGCGCTGCAGCCGACTTTGCCTGGTCGTCTCCGTGGTGCGCTTCGCGACGGATCGGCCAGGGTGCGCACGCCGACGCCGCGCCGAATGACCACTCACAGTGAACGCCCTCAGCGTGACGGGCTCGAAACAGACCATTTGATCAACCACTTCTGCCGGTCTCAACTCGATGCCGTGCCGCTGTTCGCACCTCTCCTTCCGGAAGGCGTACGGATGGCCGCCGAGCTGCGAAGCCCGTCCAGCACGAGGGTGATGACACCGTCGGCCTCGGCCCGCCAGCCGGGGCGGTCGTGGGCCGCACCGATGCCATGCAGCGCCATCATCACGGCACCGGCATCCACGTCGTCACGAACGGTGCCCTCCCGCACGGCGGCGGCCACCAGGTCGGTGACAGCCTGCTCCAGCGCCCGGCTGCCCTCGGCGAGGGCGTCCGAGCGGGTGGCCATGAGGGTGGACAGCGTCCGGGCCAGGCCCTCGTGGGCAGCTATGTGGTCGACCATGCCGCGCAGGAAGGTCGCCAAGGCCTCCGCCGCGGGCAGCGCGGCTTGCAACTGGCGGACACGATCGCACAGCGCGGCGATCTCTCCGTGGTAGACCGCCTCGGCCAGCGCCTCCCGGGTGGGGAAGTGGCGATACAGCGTGCCCGTACCCACCCCGGCCAGCCGGGCGAAATCATCGAAGCGCAGGTCGAAGAAGCCACCGGCGTCGAAGACCTCCCGGGCGGTGGCGAGCAGGGCGTCGCGCTTGCGCTGGGCGTCGGCCCGCAGGGGCTTGTCAGCGGTCATGCGCTACCTCGCGTTGACAAGTGGAGATGACCTCCATATTTTGCAAAGTGGAGATGACCTCCAAATCGATCGTACCCCACGAGGTGCAGTGTGAAGATCCTGATGTTCGGCCGAGGCGTGATCGCCACCATCTACGGCTGGGTTCTGCAACAGGCGGGACATGACGTCGAGTTCTACGTCCGACCGGGTCGCGCGGCGACGTACGGGGACGCGGTGGACCTCGACCTGTTCGACATGCGGCGCCGAGTGTGGGGGCGGCGCGTCGCCGAGAAGTGGCCGGTGCGCTTCCACGGGGCACTGCTGCCGTCGGTCGTCTTCGGCACACTCGACCAGCCCCCGACCGACCGGGAACGGGCCGTGCGCCAGGCGTTTCGCGAGGCCGGGCTCCGGATCAAGGAGCGGCCTGACTTCCGCGGCTGGCTGTGGGTCCATTTCGCGTCGGATGCCGGCATGTTCGCGCAGGGCCTGCGGGTGGGATCCCTGTCCCAACTGGCCGGGGCAACCGGCGACCTGCGCGAGGCGCTGCTGGCCGGCCGCGAACTGCTGCCGCTCCTCCAGGCGCGCGGCCTCGACCTGCGACGGCACCGAGGTGGTGTGCTGCCGTTCCGGACGCCCACCTGGCTGACGGCACCCGTGCTCGCCTGGCTGACCGCCCATGTCGCGCCCGCGCGCGTGAGCCTCACGGCGCACTCCGACCCCGACGCCGAGGAGCCGCGTGAGGTCTGCCGGGACACCCTCGCCGAAGCGCGACGGCTGGGCATCCCGGTACCACGACTGGAGGCAGCGGAACCACACTTCGCTCGGGTCTGAATCCACCGACGCTGTCAGTCCCGGTGGTCCGTCGCCGCTCCTGGGTCCGGTGTTCGGCCGGCGACTGCGCCGGTAGTTCGGCCAAGCGAGGAGCATGCAGCACCACGGCAGGAACTCACCCACCGTCCCCGTGATCGCGTTCGCGGTGCCCTCGCTGCGATATCGCGCCATCGCTCCCGGCCGGCGCTCAGGCGTAAGAAGGCAGCAACACCCGCAGCGCCATCGGCGTCGAAACGGATGAACCTTCGGGGGCAGCTGGAGCATCAGATCACTTCCGGTTCCGGTGGACGATCTCCCTGTCGCCCTTGCCGGGATACGCCATGATCAGCAGTCGCTGCCCACTCTGCGCCTCCCCCTTCCAGGGGAACCAGGCGTAGTGCACGCGGATGCGGTAGTGCCCCTTGCGCCCGTAGAGGGCGAGGTTGGGCAGTACGGTGCCGCTGATGCTGTCGTTGAGCACGATCTGGCCGCCCGGACTGTAGTAGCCGACCTCGACCACCTTGTCCCAGCCCTTGGTCTCGACGGGCGGCCGGCGGGTGTAGGTCTCCAGGGTGACGCAGAGGTCGAAGTCGGGGTGGGTCATGACGGCCAGGATGCCGCGCGTGGAGGAGACCAGCCCGTTGCCGGGGTCCATGTCCGGCTCGGCCTCCTCCGCTCCTTCTCCTTCGTACGTCTGCAGCACCCCGTAGTCGGTCCACTGCGGCTCCTTCATCCGGATCGCCCGGGCCTGCTTGGTGCGTGGGCGGTGGCGCGGCGTGGCGTCGCACATGGCTTGGGAGTCGGCCTGCATCGCCGCGATCTCCTGGTCCTGCTTGGCCTTCTCGGCCTGGACGATGGTGGCGGCGCTGGGACAGATGTCGGCCAGAGGATAGGTGAGGGACGAGCGGTCGATCTTCAGTCGGGTCAGCTCCCGTGGGTCGTTGCGGGTGTGGACGCCGCACAGGTGGCGCCCGTAGGCGAGCACGACCTGGTCGGGCGTGGTGTCGGGGAACACGTGCAGGCTCTGTGTGCGGTGGTCGCCGCGCAGGGAGCACACGAACCTCTGCTCGGCCGTCAGCTCGCGCGGCTCCGCCTCGCCCGTGTCGATCTCCCACGGCTCGGGCATGGTGCAGTTCGTCACGGGGCCGCGGGCCATGTCCGCTGCGGGCAGCAGACACAGGGCCACGGCCGAGGCGAGCCCCGCCAGGAGGACGTGGTGGCGGACGCGGTGAGCGGGCGGGGCGGCATACAGAAGGAGCATGATGAGGCCGGAGGCGGTGAGCGCCAGGGCGTACCAGAGCGGGGAGATGCCGGGAGACAGGAGCTGGGAGCCGTCATAGGGGACGACGGCGCCCCGCTCGACGTAGAGGCTTGCCGGGTAGAGCCACAGCTCCCCGAAGAAGGTGGAGTGCTCCGAAGTGAACGCGCTCACGGCGCCGATCCCGCCCAGCAGGAACAGGCTCAGCGTCGTGGCGCGCAGCAGCGTACGCGTCCGCCGCCGCACGGCGACCAGGATCAGTACCGCCGGCGCGCCGGCGCCGACGAGAAGGTCGAGCGCGAACCAGTACGCGGTGGCCTCCCGCCCGGTGTACTCGCGTACCGCGTCGCCCAGCACGTTCTTCGGTCCGAGCCAGAACGGCACCCCCTGCGCGAGGTTGACGACCGCGGGGACCAGCGGGAGCACGATCGCCACGGTCGGCAGCGGCCACCGACGGACGCGCCCGCACGGGCTCCGCCCGGGGCGCGGCAGGCTGGGGCGTGCCCAGGTCGTGTGCGGACCGTGCAAACCAGACCAGCGAGAAGACCGAAACGGCGCCCAGGAGCGAGGGCATCAGCAGCTTCCACGCCACCTCGTCCGCGCCGCCGAACGCCACGATCGAGACCGAGCTGGACAAGAGGAGCGAGAAGAAGACCGCGAGCACGCCGACCCGTACCGTCGCGCCGCTCCAGCGCGGATCCCGCGCCTGCGCCACCACCAGCGACGCCAGCCACACCGACCACAGGACATCCAGCGCCCAGGTCCAGGTCTGCCCACCGAAGAGGTAGTCGCCCATCTCGTACGCGACGGTGTTGAGTACGTCATACACCACGCTGAGCACGCCGGTCACAAGCATGAGCACCGGTAGCCATCGACGGGCACTCCCCCACAGCACGCGGAAGAACAGCCAGACCACCACGAGCTCGATCACATCGGCGACCAGCGACGCCCACCACAGGTAGGGGATCGGCAGGTGCCAGAGCAGGGTGTACACGACCATGGCGTAGAGAGCGACCCGCAGCAGGCGCGCCTCCCGGCCGTGCCGCGCCGGTTCGCCGCGCAGCCGCCCGCGCAACACCTCCCGGTACGCCCACGCCTGCACCGCCGCGATCGGTACCAGCAGGGCGGCCAGCCACGGCCACGGCCGGATCTCGTCCGCCATGTATCCGTTCGGGTCCGCGACGACTCTCCACAGGGGGACGAGGTCGCCGGTGACCAGTCCGACGACGGCGACGACGATCACGACGGCCAGGTAGAGGGCCGCGAAACCGGCGGCGAGCCGGCCGAAACGATGGCGGCGCATGATGCACTCCGGGACGGGGGGTGAGGAGGAAGCGCCCAACCCTACTGATCCCCGGCCAAGTGGATCAAGCGCCAACTGGCGCAGGTCCTCTGCCGCCCGCTCCGGTACCGCCAGTGCCACGATGGGCTCGAAATGCGGGCGGTTTCCGTCCAGCGCGCCACCGCCATTGCGTGCTCCGTTCCCAGGCCGCAACTCGCCGCCGATGATCTGTCAGTGCAACGCGGCCGCCGGGGACGTGGCGACGCACCGTAGGCTCGCGCCCGCCCCCGGATTCGGCGATCCGCCGCAGCGGCCAGACCTGGCTAGGCGGCCATGGCAAGCAGGTCGGCGGCACGTTCGATGGCGGCCTGCTCGAGCTGATCGGCACGTGTCCGGCCCCGAGCAGCGCGGCACTCGGCGCGGAGCAATCGGTCAGCGTTGATCTCGCTGCCTGTGGAAGGTCACGACTGCCGGCTGACCTGACCAGGCGCGGATGTGAGGGCGGCGACCGTGAGCGTCAGGTGCTGAGCCAGGACCTCGGCGGCGGTGTCGGCATCACGGGCCAGCGCCGCTTCTTCCAGGCGGCGGTGCTCCGCGGCGCCGTCGCGGTCGGGCATGCGCTGCGCCGACCAGCGGCGGGCCAGTTCGCCGGCCGTCCACAGCCTGTCGAACGTGTCCAGCAGCACGGGGTTGCCGCACCCGTCCAGCAGGGTCCGGTGGAAGACGCGGTGTGCCTCCGACCACGCGCTGGTGTAGTACTCGCCTTCCTCCGGCACGTACGGCGGTGTGCGGGTCAGGCGGTGGTGGGCCGCGCGCACCCGCGCCTCCCAGTCGAGGTCGCCGCGCTCGATCGCCAGGCGCAGCATGACCGGCTCGATCGTACGGCGGGCCTCGGCGATCTGCTCCCACCGCTGGTCGGAGAAGTCGGGGACGGCGAAGCCGCGGTTGGGCAGCCGCACCGCGACGCCCTCGCCCACCAGCCGCACCAGGGCCTCACGTACGACGGCCAGGCTGACCTCGTGCTGCTGGGCCAGTTGCTGCGGCTTGAGCGCCTCACCGGGGGCGTACTCGCCCCTCATGATCGCTTCCTGAAGCCGGGCGTGAACACGCTCGGAGAGCATCGGTTTCGTCGAGGGGTCGACCGTCTGCGGCATGCACTCAGGATAGACCATCTGCCAAATAATCGATTATTCGTGTTACAGTCGATGATGTCGGATGGCGTCATCGATGGCGCCGTCCGCCTACGCCTCATCTCCATGAAGGAACAGACGTGAACAACCCCTTTTCCCGCCTCCCCCATGTGCCCTCCTTCACCGTCACCAGCACCACGCTGGCCGACGGCGCTGCCTGGCCCGCCGAGCAGATGTCCGCAGGCGTCCCGGGAGGCAAGGACATCTCGCCGCAGCTGGCGTGGAGCGGCGCCCCCGAGGGGACCAAGAGCTACGCCGTCACGGTGTACGACCCGGACGCGCCGACCGGCTCCGGGTTCTGGCACTGGGCCGTGGCCGACATCCCCGCCACCGTCACCGAACTGCCCGAAGGCGCGGGCGACGACACCGGCACCGGCCTCCCCCACGGCGCCTACCAGCTGCCCAACGACGCCCGCGTGGCGCGTTACCTCGGCGCGGCCCCGCCGGCGGGGCACGGCCCGCACCGCTACTTCGTCGTGGTGCACGCCCTCGACACCGAGACCATCGGTGTCCCGGCCGGTGCCACCCCCGCCTACCTCGGCTTCACCATCGCCGGCCACCTCCTGGGCCGCGCGGTCCTGACCGCCACCGCCGAAACCCCATGACCGTGACCCCGATCGAGCTCTCCACGTCCGGCGGCATCCGCCTGTCCCAGGACGGCAGAATCCACACCGGCGCCCGGCCGGCGGACGCCGGGCGCGATGGCTGGCACCTGAAGGCATTCCACGCCAGGACCGGCGCCGACGTCCACGCCGACCACTGGCGAGCGAACACCGAGGCCGACGAGATCGTCTCCTGCGTCATCGGCAAGATCCGCCTCTACCTGCGTCCAGAACGGCAGGGGGAAGGAGAGGAGGAGATCAGACTGACGGCCGGCACCGCCGCCATCGTCCCGCGCGGACGGTCGCACCGGATCCAGCTCGACATCCCCAGCACCATCATGACCGTCACCGCGTCGTGTGGCGGCCGTTTGGAGAGCCGCGCCGACCCCCGATGACGGCGTCCGCTCTCCGATGGCGCACCTTCTGGTGACCGACGCCCTCCAGCGGCACCCGCTCTCGGCTCTGCTGTTTACGTGGTCGAGCAGGGAGCCTCGACGGGAAACGGCTCCTTGGTCTGCAGAACGTCTGCGCTGATCAACGATGAGGGCAACCTCCAGGAGGGCTCCCGGCCGTCGAGCTCCCCGGCTCGCCACCGCTGAGCGGCGGCCCACAGTTCCGGCGCCTTCGAGGTCGGACGACCGCACCCTGGGGGGCCCGACTCAGGGGGCGAGGGACGTGTACAGGGTGCGGGCGAAAGCGGCGGCCGCCTCGTGGGGATCGGGGTGTGCGGGGGCGGACATGTGGCCGAGAAAGGCATGCTGGAAGCAGGCGCCGACAAGGAGACCTGCGGCGGCCTGGACGTCCGCGTCCGGGTTCAGGCGGCCCTGTTGTTGTTCGGTGCGCAGGTATGCGGCGATCGCTTCGTTGACCTTGTGAGGGCCGACGTCCTTGCGCCGTATCTCGGCCTTGTGCGCGGCCAGGGTGTCGGGGTCGGCGAACATCGAGGCGAACATGGGGAAGCCGCCGCTGTAGAAGGTGATCGCCGCCGCGGCGATGGCGGTGAGGTTGTCCACGACGTCTCCGGTTCCCGTCCTGCCGCGCAGCACCTCGGCCAGCCGGCCGAAGCCGGGTGAGCGTTCGCGCATCACCGCGACGAGCAGGTCGGCCTTGTTGGTGAAGTGCTTGTAGAGGGCGGCCTCGGTGAATCCGGCGGTGCGGGCGATCTGTCGCGTGGTCACGTTGGCCAGGCCCTGCTCCGCCATGACTGTGGCGGCCGCGTCGAGGATCGCGTCCCTGGTGCCCATTGCTGCTCCTTCGCATTTGACGTAGTTAGTAAACGCTCGCTAACGTCAGCCTATCAGTTAGCGAGCGTTTACTAACCAGGAGTCCCTGATGAGACTTGCCATCTTCGGCGCAACCGGCGGCACCGGGCAGCAACTGCTCGACCAGGCGCTCGCCGCCGGCCACCACGTCACCGCGATCGTCCGCGACCCGACCCGGCTGCGCCGGCCGGACCGCCCCGGGCTCGACGTGGTGACCGCTGAACTGACGGACGCCGACGCGATCGCCGCCGGCGTGACCGGCCAGGACGCCGTGGTGTCCACCCTTGGGCCCAGGCCGGGCGCGGGCGGGCCGGTGTGCGCCGAAGGCGCCCGCGCGATCATGACGGCGATGCGAGCCGCCGCGACCCGCCGCCTGATCGTCGTCACCGCCAGCGGGCACATCGTCGACGAGGGCGACGGCCTGCTGAACCGAGCCCTGGTCAAACCCCTGCTACGCCGTCTCCTGCGGGAAGGGTTCGCCGACTTCGCCCGCACCGACGAGGCCGTCCGCTCCAGCGGCCTGGACTGGACGATCATGCGACCTCCGCGCCTGACCGACGGCGGGCACCGCCCCTACCGCACCGCCATCGACCACAACGTGCGCCGCGGCATCACCATCGCCCGCGCCGACCTGGCCCACGCCATCCTTGCCGCACTCGCCGACCCTGCCGCCGTCGGCCACAGCATCAGCCTGGGGTACTGACCATGAGAAGACGCATCGTCATCTTCGTGATCCTGCTGCTGTCCGTCGTGCTCACCGGCACCGGCGCCGTGGCCTATCTCACCTTTCTCCGCCCGCCCGACAACACCCCGGCCGACCTGTGCGCTCAGGGCGGGCCGGTGACGCGTCCCCGCGTGGTCGCGGCCGGCGCCAGCATGACCCAAGGCACGCTCGGCGCGGACTGGGTGGCGGCCCTGCGCGCACGGCCCGAACACCGCGGATACGAGTTCGTCAACGCGGGCATCAACGGCAACACCACCGCCGACCTGCTCCAGCGCCTCGACGCCGACATCCTGGCATGCCGGCCGGCCGCGGTCCTGCTCCTGATCGGCACCAACGACGTCCGCAACGAGGTGGCGCTGGAGCGCTACCGAGCCAACCTCAGCGCGATCATCGCCCGCATCCAGGCCCGCAGCACCGCGCGGATCGCCGTGATGTCCCTGCCGCCACTCGGCGAGGACCTGGACACGACGATCAACCGATCGCTCGCCGGATACAACGCCGCGATCAAGGAAATCGCCGACCGGGCACAGGTCCGCTACCTGCCCGTGCATGAGCGCATGGCCGACCACCTGCGGACACAGGGCACACGGCAGCCGTACGCCTTCAGTTTCCCGCTGGCCTTCGCCATCGCCGCCCAGCATTACCTGCTTGGACGCAACTGGGACGAGATCGCCCGCGACAGCGGGCGCGACCTCCTCGTGGACCACGTGCACCTCAACGACCGCGGCGGAGCGATCGTCGCCGATCTCGCCTCTCGCTGGCTGTCCGAGCTGCCCGCGGCCTTCTGACTGGTGCGACAGCCGCATCAGCCCGTCCACGTGACCAGCGCGCCGGGCCGAACATTCCAGGTCTCCTTCCGGGCTGCCGGCCCGACGCAACATGATGTGGCGATCAGCCGACGTGCCACACGTGACAGCGGGTCAGTTCCACCGGTGCCCGGCCTGTGCCCACGCCAGCGTCCGGACCGAACCGGAAGGAGCACCATGCAGGCATTCCAGACCGGCGAGATCCCCCATGGCTTCACTATCGACGAAAACAGCGGGCTCATCCACTACAGGCACGCACTCGTCCTGGCAAGCCCGCGTCGGTGACGAACTCTCCGCCTCGTCACAGAAGGTCGGCATCGGCCGGGTGAAGAGAAGCGCAGCGACAGGGCCGACAACGTCCCGACGAGCTGGCTGCTGCAATACCAGACCACCCAGCCGCGGCACAGTGGACGTCGTCGGTGATTGGCCGGGGCCAGTTCTGGAGACCGCACGCCTGGCCGCCGACGACGTTCGTCTCATTAACAGCATGGTGCCACGGGCGCTGCGCCGTGGGACGCGGCCCAGCACGAGGACCTACGCCGACTCCCGTGGCCGTCCCGGCGTCGAGGCGTAAGTGGATATTCCATCCGATTCTGCTATGGTCAAACGGATGAACTATCCGAATTGACGGGAGTGCGCACCATGCGGAAAACGGCTGTCGTGACAGCAGGAACGGCGGGAATCGGCCTGGAGACGGCCCTCGGGCTGGCGGCGGCGGGGCTGGCGGTCACCGTGATCGGGCGCGACCCCGCCCGCGGCGCCCGCGCCGTCGAACGTCTCAACGCCACCGGACCGGCCCACCCCGCCCGCTTCCTGTCCGCCGACCTCGCCTCACTGGACGCGGTCCGCACCCTGGCCGGCCGCATCGCCGCCGAAGGCCCGCTGACCGTCCTGGTCAACAACGTCGGGGCGATGTTCGCCCGGCGCCAGGACTCCGTCGACGGCATCGAGGCCAGCTTCGCCGTCAACCACCTCTCGCCCTACCTGCTGACCGAACTGCTGATCCCCAGCCTGTCGACCGGCGCGCCGAGCCGGATCGTGAACGTCACCTCCGCATCGACCGTCCTGGCCAGACGCGCCTTCGACGCCGTCGAACCGCCCGGCGGCTACTACGGCTTCCACTGGTACGGCCGCGCCAAGCTGGCCAACCTCGCCTACGCCCTGCAACTGGCCGGACGGCTGGACGGCACGGGCGTGTCGGTCTTCGCCGCCGATCCCGGCGGGGCGGCCACCGACATGACCGACGGCACCCTGCGCGACCCCAAGATCGTCTCCCCCGGGCTGCGCCTGCTCTGGTCCCTCGTCCGGCGCCGGTTCGAGCGCGCCACCTCGGGCCCGGCGTCGGCGGCGGCCCGGCCGTCGATCGTGGCCGCCACCGACCCCTCGCTCGACGGCCGGACCGGCCTGCTCATCGGGCCCCAGGGGCGTCCGGTCACTCCTCCCCGCGCGGCCACCGACCCACGCCTCGTCCGAGCGGTCCACCGTCTCAGCGAGCGCCTGGCGCCCCTCGCGCCGAGGTGAGCCGGGCGCCGCCTCCGACGATCTGGATGGGCCATCCGGTTAGACTGCCCGCATGACGACTCCCCTGCGCAAGGACGCCGCCCGCAACTGGGAACGAATCGTCACCGTGGCCAGGGACCTCATCGACGAGGGCACGCCCCTGCAGCTCAACGACGTCGCCCGCCGTGCCGGGCTGGGCGTGGGCACCGTCTACCGGCACTTTCCCACGACCGAGGCGCTGCTGGAGACCGTCGCCACCCCGTGCCTGACGGAGCTGGCCGCCCACGGCGACCGGGCGCTGGCCGACGACGACCCCTGGCGTGCTCTGAACGGCTTCCTGTCGCGGACCGTTCAGGCGCAGGTCTCCGACGCCTCCCTGCCCCCCGTGATGGCGGCGTCCGCCGACGCCCTGCCGCGTACCACTGAGCTGAAGGGCGCCGTGTGGTCGGCCGGCGAACGACTGCTCGACCGGGCTCGTCACGCCGGCGTGGTCCGCGCCGACGTGACCTCCGCGGACCTGGTCCCGCTCATGTGCGGCATCGCTCATGCCGCAACCGTCCACGGCGGCACGCCCGCGGCGCGCGTGCCGACCGCCCACCGTTACCTGACCCTCCTGCTGGAGGGCATGCACGCCTGACGCGACCCCGCTGAACCCCGATCCCGGCAGGTCGGACGGTCGCAGGTTCAGGTGCGCGCGGGTGACGGCCGGCGATCCGGTCGAGGGGGTCGGGTGCTTCGGCGGAGTCGTCGGTGAAAGGGGGCTCGGGGCCGCCACCGAGCGGACCGGGGGGTGCACGGTGTCGCCGCAGTGGCCCGAGCCCATCCGGGCCGGTTTCCCCACACCGGGCGTTCTGGCGTCCTCTCCGCGTACAACAGGACTGGACGCCGCCGCTGCCGTCCGGCCTCAATCCCAGTGGTGAAAGCCTTGGCCGGTCTTGCGTCCCAGGTGTCCGTCGGCGACCTTGTCGCGCAGCAGTTGCGGGGGCGCGAACCGGTCCCCGAGCTTCGCGTGCAGGTATTCGGCGATCGCGAGGCGCACGTCGAGCCCGACCAGGTCGGTCGACCGCAGCGGCCCCATCGGGTGGCGGTAGCCGAGTTCCATCGCGTGGTCGATCGCCTCGGCGTCGGCGACGCCTTCTTCCAGCATGCGGATCGCTTCGAGGCCCAGCAGGACGCCGAGGCGGCTCGTGGCGAAGCCCGGCGAGTCCCGTACGACAACGTCGGTCTTGTCCAGGCCGCGCACCCAGGCGCGGACGCGCTCGACGACGTCGGCGGCCGTCTCGGGCGCGGTGACGACCTCGACCAGCTTGGAGGCCGGGACGGGGTTGAAGAAGTGCGTCCCGAGGAAGCGGGACGGGCGCTGGAGAGCGGCGCCGAGTTCGGCGATGGACAACGAGCTGGTGTTGCTGGCCAGCACCGTCTGATCGCCGACCGCTCTCTCCGCGCGCGCCAGGACGTCGGCCTTCAGCGCCGGCTCTTCCGGCACGGCTTCGACGACCAGCTCGGCGGACGGCGGCAACCCGGCGACGTCGTCGACGACGCGCACCCGGCCCAGTACGAGCTCCGGAGCATGGGGGAGCTTTCCCCGCTCAGCCGCCTTGGCCAGGCCGTCGGCCAGGCGCAGACGTGCTGCCGTGACGTCGCCGGTCTCCACCACGCACACGGCGGCACCCGCGACGGCGAAGACCTGCGCGATCCCGGCGCCCATCCGGCCACCGCCGATCACGCCGACCGTCGTGGGCATGCGCACTGTCGTCACGTTCGTCTCCGTTCCAGGAACTCTGTCATGCGGTGGTGTTTGTCCTCGGTCTCGAACAGGACGGCCTGGGCCAGGTCGTCCGCCAACGGGTGTGCGCCGGGAGCGTCGAGGACCAGCTTGGTCAGCCGCAGCGCCGCGGGCGACCACCCGGTCATCCGGTCCAGCAGCCGATGCGCGGCAGGGAGCAGTTCGCCGGTCGGGACGACCTCGGTGACGAGGCCGAACGCGAGGCAGGCTGCGGCGTCCAGACGTCGGCCGGCCAGCAGGACCTGCTTGGCGACGGAGGCGCCGACCAGTTCGGCCAGCCGCCAGCAGGCGCCGGCTCCGGCGAGGATGCCCAGAGCGGGTTCGGGATTGGCGAACACGGCGGCCGGGGTGGCCAGCCTGACGTCGCAGGCGTAGGCGAGCTCGGCGCCGCCCCCGATCGCGTAGCCGTCCACCGCGGCGACGGTGGGCATCGGAAGCCGGGCGATACGGTCGAAGAGCCTGCTGTTGATGCCTTGCAGGGCCTCGTCCCGGCCACGGGCGCGTAGTTCGGCGATGTCGGCGCCGGCGGCGAACACGCCACCCGCTCCGGTGAGCAGCAGGAGCCGGGGCCGGCGTTCGAGCAGGGCGCAGACGGCGTGCAGTTCCTCGATCATCGCAGCGTTGATCGCGTTGCGGGCGGCCGGACGGTTCAGCGTGACGACGACGCGGTCGTCGCGTTCGTCGACGGCGAGGGCGTTCATGCGTGGCCCTGCGCCGCGACGCCGCGGGCGATGAGGTCGTCGGCGTCCAGGCCGAGTTCTTCGAGCAAC
Organism: Nonomuraea sp. NPDC001636; assembly: GCF_040298265.1. Lineage (NCBI taxonomy): Bacteria > Bacillati > Actinomycetota > Actinomycetes > Streptosporangiales > Streptosporangiaceae > Nonomuraea > Nonomuraea sp. NPDC001636. The sequence goes on along the minus strand of NZ_JBEOZT010000028.1, from coordinate 62,000 downwards.
GCGCGGGTGTGCCGGCCGAGTGCGGGGACGTCGCCCATGCGCGCTTCGACATCGGTGAACGTCACCGGCGGCAGGAGGGCGTCCACCTGGGCGTGCTCCGTGCCGATCGTGCGCCAGCGGTCGCGGGCGCGCAGCTGGGGGTGATCGACGACCTGGTCGACGTTCTTGAGCTGGGCCGCGGGGATGCCGGCCGCGGCGAGCCGGGCGTCCAGCTCGGCCGTGGACCAGCAGGACGTGCGGGCCGCGATCGCGGCGTCGCACTCGGCGCGGTTGCGCACCCGCAGGACGTTCGTGGCGAAACGCGGGTCGTCGGCGAGCTCGGGGGCGTCCAGGACGGAGGTGACGAGGGTTCGCCAGCCGGCGTCGTTCTGGACGCCGATCAGCATCTGGCCGTCGCGGGTGGGGAACGCGTCGTACGGGGCGATCGAGCTGTGGCTCAGCCCCATCCGCTCCGGCTGTGTCCCGGCGTACATCTGGGTGTAGAGGGCGTAGCCCATCCACTCGACGGTGGCTTCGAACATCGAGACTTCGATCGTCGCGCCCTCGCCGGTGCGTGCGCGGCGTAGCAGTGCCGCGAGCACGGCCTGCGCGCAGTACATGCCGCTGGCGATGTCGGCGGTCGGGATGCCGGTCTTCACCGGGGTCTCCGGGGTGCCGGTGATCGCGATGAGCCCGGCCTCGGCCTGGATCAGCATGTCGTACGCCTTGCGCTGTTCCATCGGCCCGCCCGTACCGAACCCGGACAGGTTCACCACGACGAGCTCGGGCCGCCGGGAGCGGAGGTCGCCGAGGCCGAGGCGCGCCACGGCTCCAGGGGCGAGGTTCTGCAGGAAGACGTCGGCCTTCGCGACGAGCCGCCGGACCACGTCGCGTCCCTCCGGGGTCTTGAGGTCGACGGCGATCGACTCCTTGCCGCGGTTGAGCCAGACGAAGTGCGCGCCGGTGCCGTGCACGGCGTGGTCGTAGCGGCGGGCGAAGTCGCCGCCGTCGACGCGTTCGACCTTGATCACACGCGCGCCGAGGTCGGCGAGGTTGCGGGTGGCCAGCGGCGCGGCGACGGCGTGCTCGACGGCGACGACGGTGACGCCGTCGAGTGGGCGGGTCATGACCGCTTCCTGCTCTCGGCGCGTACGAGGCCGCCGCCGATGATGAGGCGCTGGATCTCGCTGGTGCCCTCGTACAGGCGCATCAGCCGGACGTCGCGGTAGATGCGCTCGACCGCGACGTCGCGCATGTAGCCGCTGCCGCCGTGGATCTGGACCGCCAGGTCGGCGGCCTTGCCCGCCATCTCGGTGCAGAACAGCTTCGCGGCCGAGGGTGCGATCCGGCGGTCCTCGCCGGTCACGTACAGCCGAGCGGCCTCGCGGGCGAGGGCGCGGCCGGCAAGAACGCCCGTCTGCTGGTCGGCGATCATCGCCTGTACGAGCTGGAAGTCCCCGATCGGCGTGCCGCCCTGGGATGCGGTGGCCGCGTAGGCGACCGATTCGTCCAGTGCTCGCTGCGCGGCGCCGACGGCCAGGCCCGCCATGTGGATCCGGCCCCGGGCCAGCGACGTCATCGCCGCCTTGTACCCGACTTCCTCGTCCCCGCCGACCAGCGCGTCCGGGCCTACGCGGACCTGCGAGAAGGTGACGTCCGCCGTACGCGAGCCCTCCTGCCCCATCTTGGCGTCCTTCGCGCCGATCTGGATTCCCGGCGCGTCGGCGGGCACGAGGAACACCGCGATGCCCGTGCCGGAGTCCGACGCCGGCCGGGTGCGGGCGAACACCACGAACAGGCCGGCCTCGGTGGCGTTGGTGATGAACCGCTTGCCTCCGTCGATGACCCAGCCTTCGCCGTCCGGCGTGGCGGTGGTCCGCAGACCGGCCGGGTTGGAGCCGGCGCCGGGCTCGGTGAGCGCGAAGGAGGCGACGATCTCGCCGGAGGCGATGCCGGGCAGCCATCGGGCCTGCTGCCCGGCGGTGCCGAAGCCGACCAGGACCTGTCCGGCGATGCCGTTGTTCGTGCCGAACATCGACCGCAGCGACAGCGACGTGTATCCCAGCGCCATGGCGACCTCGACGTCCTGGACGAGGTCGAGTCCGAGCCCGCCCCAGTCCTGCGGGATCGCGTACCCGAACAATCCCATCCGCGCGGCCTGCTCGCGCAGGTCGGCGGGGACGGCGTCGGTGTTCATGATCTCCAGCTCGCGCGGCATGACGCGGGCGCGCACGAAGTCCTTGATCTGGGTGAGGACGTCCGCGAAGACGTCGTCGGGCACGTCGGGATTGCCGGTGTACATACGGACTACCGTTCCCCACCGATTGAGACCAGTCCAATACTTGATGAGTCCTGCTCTGATACCTTGAGCGCAAAAATCGCGGCGGGAAGGAGCCGGCGGTGGAGCTGCAGCAGCTGCGGTGCTTCCTGGCCGTGGCCGAGGAGCTGCATTTCGGTCGCGCCGCCGAACGACTGCACGTCGCGCAGCCGCCGTTGAGCCGCACGATCAAGCAGCTGGAGCGGGAACTGGGGACGCGGCTGTTTGATCGCAACACCCGGTCGGTCAGCCTCACCGCGAGCGGGCAGGCGCTTCTGAAGCCGGCCAAGGACGTCCTGACGGCTCTGCGGCGCGCGGAAGAGGCGGCGCGTTCCGCCGGTGACGGCGAGGTCGGGCTGGTCCGGATCGCGTTCGCCGGTGTGTCGACCCACCCGCTCGTGGCGCGACTGGCACGAGCGGTACGCTCACGGCGCTCCGGCATCGAACTGGAGCTGTCCAGCCAGAACTTCGCGCAGCCGGCGATGCGCAAGCTGGTCCAGGGTGAGACCGACATCGCCTTCGGCCGATGGGACGTGATCCCCGCCGATGTCGCCGCACAGGTCGTGATGCCGGACTCGCTGGTCGTCGCGCTGCCCGCCACCCATCGGCTCGTCGGCGCCGACCGGCTGGAGGCCGGGCAGCTCGCCGGGGAGCCCTTCGTCTCGCTGCCGTCGCACGACGGAGCCGTACTGCCCGACCGGTTGCGGCGGCTCGCCCACGCCGCCGGGTTCGTTGCCGACATCGCGCAGATCGCTCCCGACACCCAGACCGCGCTGGCGCTGGTCAGCGCGGAGGTGGGCTGCCATCTGACCCTGGCCTCGGTGGCACGGAACGTGACCGACCCGCACGTGGTGTTCGTCCCGCTCGACGCGCCGCACGACGTCGACCTGCGCGCGGCCTGGCGGCGTGACGACGGCCGACCGGCGCTGCGCGGCGTGCTGACCGAACTCTTCGAGCTTGACGACGGTTCCGCATAGCCGCGCTTGACCGTGGTCATCGCCGGGTGGAGTCGCGCAGGACCAGACGCCATTCGATCGGACCGGTTGCCGCTTCCTCGCCCAGGACCAGCTGCGCGCAGCGGGCTCCCTGGGCGCGCAGGTCCTGCGCGACGGTCGTCAGCCCGGCGGCGGCGGCCGCGTCGGTGCCGTCCCAGCCGGTGACGACGAGGTCGCCGGGAACGGCGAGACCGGCACGGGCGGCCGCTCGCATCAGGCCCAGGGCGAGCTCATCGCTCATGGCCATGACGGCGTCCGGCGCGTCCGACCCCTTGAGGAACGCCGTGGCCAGGGACTCGGCCTCGCGCGCGCTGTTGCGCGCGCACACCGCGACCCGCACCTGCGGCCACTGGCCGCCGGCCGCCTCCCAGGCGTCACGGGCTCCGCGCAGGCGCTCACGGGTCACGCGGAAAGTCGCCTCGGCCGGATCCAGGCCGTTGTGGACCCCCGTCGTCCTGGCGCGATCGAGCGGGAAACTGAGCACCATCGGCCGCCGGGCGCCCGCGAGAGCCTCGGCGGCGACGGCGCGGGCTGCGGCACGGTCGTCGACGGCCACGATCGGCAGCTTCCGGTGGTGTGGTCCGCCGTGCACGACGGCGGGGAGAGCGGTGGCGGCCACCGCTGACAGCACGGGGTCGTCGTCGCTGGTCGTCCAGACGACGAAACCGTCCACCGCGGCCTCGGCGACCCGGTCGGCGTCGGAGGGCGCCCCGGTGATGGGCACGATCGTGAGCCCCAGGCCGTGACTGGCGCAGACCTCGGCGACGCCGGCCAGGAACCGGGTGGCCTGGGGGTCCTCGAAGGCGTAGGTGAGGTGCTCGCCAAGCACCACCCCGAGGTTGCCGGTCCGTCCCCGGCGCAGGGAGCGGGCCCCCGGATGGGGGCCGGGGTAGCCCAGGCGGGCAGCGGCTTCGCGGACCCTGGCCCGGGTGCGTTCGGAGACGCGATCGGGCTGGGCGTAGGTGTAGGAGACGGTCATCACCGAGACCTTCGCCGCGCGGGCCACCTCCGCCATGGTCGGCCGGGGCTGAGAAGGGTCTTTGGCCATGCCTCACCCTATCTTGTGTATCGTTACACAGCATGTGTATCGATACACGGGCAGGCGCCGATCGTGGTCACATCCGAGCCTGGGTGCCGTACGCGGGATTCACGGTCTTCGGCGCGTTCTGGGGCGTGTGGGGTGCGTCCGTGCCCGCCATTCGCGACCAGGCCGGGCTGACCGACGGCCAACTCGGCACCGCGCTGCTGTTCATCGCCGTCGGCGCCCTGCCCGCCATGCCTCTTGCGGGCAGGGCCGTGGACCGGTGGGGGCATCGCGTCACGGCGATCACGCTCACGTCGCTTGGCATCGCCGGCATCGCCGTTGCCGTCACCGCTCGCGACCTGCTCGCCTTATCCGTGGGACTGGCGGTTCTCGGCGCGTCGTCCGGCGCTGCGGACGTGACGATCAACGCGGCGGCCGGCTCCGTCGAGCGTGCCGATGGCCGTCCGGTCATCACCAGGGCGCACGGCTTCTTCTCCTTGGCCGTGGTCGCGACGAGCCTCGTCACCGGCCTGCTGAATGCCGCCGGCCTGCCCGTGGTCGTGCCGTACCTGCTGGTCCTGCTCGCCGCCGGCGCTGTGAGCGCCGCCATCGTCACCGACGATCGCACGAAGGCCGATCACGGCCGTCACGATCGTGACCGTACCTCGACCGCGCACAGCCGACCGGGTCTGCGCGCTCATCTGCCGCTGCTGCTTGTCGCGGGCGGACTCGGTGCGCTCGGATTCGCCGTCGAGAACGCCCATCAGAGCTGGAGCGCCGTCTACCTCGCCGACACCGTGCACGCCGGACCCGCGCTGGTCGGCGCCGGACCCGCGGTCTTCGCACTTGCCGTCTCGCTCACCCGCTTCGCGATCAGCGCGGTGCGGACCCGGCGCGCCTGGATCGTCCTCACCACCGGCGCGGTGATCTCCGCGGCGGGGACGTCCCTGCTCGCCCTCACCGCGTCTCTCCCTCTTGCTCTGCTCGGGCTGGCCCTGGCCGCCGTCGGCACCGCCGTGCTCTTCCCCACCGTGCTCGCCCTGGCCACCGCCAACGTCCCCGCCGCGGCCCGCGGTGCCGCCACCTCGGTCGTGTCCACCTCGGCCTATCTCGGCTACCTCGCCGGGCCTGTGTATGTGGGGCACTGGGCGCAGGCGACCGGCCTGCCGGGCGCCATGCTGGCCGTGGCGGCAATCGCCGCCGCCTTGGCGCTGCTGGCGTGGCCCGCGCTCAGAGCCGTCGTTCCCTCCCCCGCCCGGCGCGGCACCGCCGGAGCAGGATCGACGGGCAGGCCGCGCACGTGACGGGACAGCTCGTCGCCCGTACCGGTCAGGTGCCCGGGACGGTGTTCACGAATGTCCACCTGGGCGTGGTGCTGGTGCCGATCGGCGTGCGGACGTTGCGAGCTGGCTCAGGGTGTAGCCGCCCGAGGCCTGCTTGAACAGGTACTCGGCGCGCTCGTAGGACAGGCGGCGCCTGCCGGTCTCGGGGCACAGGTCGGCGGGGTCCGGCGTCCGGGCGGGGACGGGTCTGCGGTCGGCCAGGAAGAGGGGGCCGACGGTCCGGCCCGCGACCAGCTCCTCCAGCAGGGCCGCGGCGCCGTCGCCCCATGTGATCGTGGCGGCGCGGCGGGCGGGCAGGTCGAGGTCCTCGACGTTGAGCGCGAGGACGGCGGCGGCCGACGCGCCCGACTCGTGCACCAGCCGCCACAGTGCCCTCTCCCGCGGCGACGGGTGCCGCCAGAGCGCGGCGAGGGTCTGATCGGTGACGGCGGGGCGTTTCGTCCGGTCGTCGTGTTTCCTGGGCAGTCCGGACGGCAGGTCGGCGAGGCCCGCCCAGGCGCCGAACGACCGTACGGCCGCGCGGTGGCGGTTCCAGGTCCTGGGCGCGGCCGTGCTCCAGGCGGCGGTGAACACCCTGGCCACGAGGGCGGGGGTGAGGTCGGCCAGCGGCGTGGCGGCCCCCAGGTCCAGGCGCAGCCGCCGCAATGTCTGCCCGTATGACCGGATCGTCCCGGCGTCCAGGTCCGTGCGCGCCAGGAAGCGGTCCGCCGCGTCGCCGAGCAGGGTCAGGTCCCCGGTGCCCGCCGTACGGACGAGGGAGGAGGCGGTGCGGTGGTGGGCGGCGCGGGCGAGGAGGAAGGCGCGTTCGGCGGTGTTACCGGTGAGGGCGGCGGCCCGCTCGAACGCCGTCGCGGCCTCGGTGTCCCGCCCCGCCCGCGCCAGCAGGTCGCCGTGGACGGCCGACAGCGGCGGGTAGTTGCGCAGCGCCGGTTCCGACAGCAGCGAGTCCACCAGCGCCAGCCCCGTCTCCGGCCCGGCAGCCATGCCGACGGCGACCGCCTGGTTGAGCCGGACCACCGGCGAGGGCAGCAGCCGTGCCAGCGCGCCGTAGAGTGCCGCGATCTGGTCCCAGTCCGTGTCGGCCGCCCCGGCGGCCTGCGCGTGACACACCGCGATCGCCGCCTGCAGGACGTACGGCCCGAGCCCTCCGCCCGCCTCCCGCGCCCTCAGCATGGAGGCGAACCCACGCGCGATCAGCTCCCGGTCCCACCGCCTCCGGTCCTGCTCGTGCAGCTGCACCGGCTCCCCCGACGGCCCGGTACGGGCGTCCGCGCGCGACTGCTGGATCTCCATCAGCGCCACCAGCCCGTGCACCTCGGACTCGCCCGGCGCCAGCCCGGCCAGCAGCCGTCCGAGCCGCAGCGCCTCCAGCGCCAGGGCGGGCCGCATCAGGTCCTCGCCCGCCGTGGCCGAGTAACCCTCGTTGAAGATCAGGTAGATGACCTCCAGCACGGACGCCAGCCGTACGGCCAGCTCGGGCCCCTGCGGCAGCTCGAACGGCACCCCCTCCTCGGCCAGCGTGCGCTTGGCCCGCGCGACGCGTCCGGCCACGACCGCCTCCCGCACCAGGAACGCGCGGGCGATCTCCGCGGTGGTCAGGCCGCCGAGCAGCCGCAGCGTCAGCGCGGTCCGCTCCTCGGCGGGCAGCACGGGATGGCTGGAGACGAACATCAGCCGCAACACGTCGTCGCCGACCTCGGCCGGCTCCGGTCGTCCGGGGTCTCCGGGCTGCGCGGGCTCGAGGTCGCGGAGCGCCTGATCGTGCCGCCGGGTGCGGCGCAAGTGGTCGAGGGCGCGGCGTTTGGCCGTGGTCATCAGCCAGGCGCCCGGGTTGTCCGGTACGCCGTCACGCGGCCAGGTCTCCAGCGCGGCGACCAGCGCGTCCTGGGCGAACTCCTCGGCCAGGCCCACGTCGCCGAGCATCCGGGCCAGCCCGGCGACGATCCGCGCGGACTCCTCCCGCCAGACCGCCGTGACGGCGTCCATCAGTAGATCTGGCGCATGTGGCACTCGCCGTCGCCGACGACCCCGAAGAAGCGCCGCGAGATCTCCAGCGCCTCCTCCCGAGAGCCGACCTCGACCAGCGCGAACCCGCCCGCCATCTCCTTGGCCTCGGCGAAGGGCCCGTCGGTCACGGTCAGCTCGCCGCCCGCGGACCTGAGCACGGTGCCGCCCAGCTCCATGCCTCCGGTGGCGAGCAGCACGCCCGCCTCGGTGAGCTCCTGGATGAACCTGCCCATCTCGACGTGCAGCGTCTCGTCGTCGCGCCGCTCGCTCACGTTCGTCAGCAGAAATCTCACGTGCGTTCCCTGTCACATCGCCCGTTCGTCGCGTATGCAGTAGAACACGAAAGGAACGGGACATGACCGCCATCTCCCCCACCGCCCCCGCCTCGACCCGCACCCTGCTGACCGCAGGCGCCGTCGCCGCCCCCTTGTGGACGGCGGTCAACCTGGTCCAGGTGCTCACCCGCGAGGGCTTCGACATCGTCCGCCACCCGCTCAGCCAGCTGTCGACCGGCTCGCTCGGCTGGATCCAGGTGGCCGACTTCCTGGTCGTCGGCGCGCTGGTGATCGCCGGCTCGTACGGGCTGCGCCGGGCCGTCCCGAGCCGGTGGCTCCCCCGCCTCCTGCTGGTCAACGGCATCGGGATGATCTCCGCGGGCATCTTCCGGATGGACGCCGGCGACGGCTTCCCCGTCGGCACCCCCGCGGGCCCGCCCGCGACGATGAGCTGGCACGCCGGGCTGCACATGGCCTCGGGCTCGATCGCCTTCATCGCCCTGGCGGCGGCCTGCTTCGTGCTCGGCCGCCACTTCTCCCGGGCCGGAGCCCGGGGCTCGGCCGTCGCGTCCTTCGTGGCGGGCGTGGCCGTCATCGCCGGGAACGGCTGGACGATGAGCGGCGGCCAAGGGGGTTCGGTGAGCCTGGCCGTCGGCGTCACCGGCGCGATGTTGTGGATCTCCGCCGTCGCCTTCCGGCTGCGCCGCCGGGGCTCTCTCACCTGATTGGACGCTTGCTGATCCACGGCCCTCTGCTCCTGGATCGGGCCCTGGCCCTGTCACAGGATCGACGCCGGAACCATGTCCGCAACACCAAGGACGGCCTGCAGGCGGCGCGTCGCCGCGGGCGGGTCGGCGGCCGCGGGCCCGTCGTGGACGCCGACGAGCGCGCCGGCGTCTTGGTCCGCCGCGAATGCGGTGAATCCATCCGCACCATCGCCGCCGCGGTCACCGTCTCCGTCGGCGTCGTCCACAACACTTTGACCGAAGCCAAGCAGGCAGCCGCACGCGCGACACCTAACCCAGATGCCGCCCCGGGGGCCGCCGGGGCCGCCTGTGACCTGGGCGAGGCGTCTCGGGCGGCCTGGCCGGTGCTGGAGGCGCTCGACCGGCATACACCCCCCAGTGCGCCGATTCTCACCGCTGTGGCCGACCGCTTGGCCGATCCCCCCTGTCCACGCCTGGGCACGAACCCGAAGGCGCGGCCACCTTCTTCATGCGCGGCGGTGGACAGTGCGCGAGCCGGGAGACGGCACTGCAGGTCCTCTGTACGAATTGCACGCAAGGTCATCAACGCTCGCCTACTTCTTGGAGCGGAGGGCTCGGATCACCCGAGCCGCGCTCTCCAGTACCGAGGCCCGATCGGCGGAGTCGGTGCCTTTCACCGCGAGCAAGACGATGAAAACCGCCGCAATCGCCACAATGAGGGTCATTGCGACGGTCGCCGCGACAGCTGCCAGAGCCGCAGTGACTGGGGGGTAGTCGTACATGGCTGGATCTCCCGTTCCGGTCGGTCTCGTGTGGAGCCAGCAGACCCGATGTTCTTTTCGGCGCGCACGCCGCCTTCTTGATCGACAGAGGTGTCCGAGCCGGTCAGCCTGTCTATGCTGAAGATCCCGGTCCGGTCCCGGTCCGGGAGCGGAAAGAGAGACGCCGTGCCCCAGGATTCTCCGAACGCTCGTGAACGGCTCGCCAGGGGATTAGCCGCGCTGCGTGCCGCTTCCGGTCTCAAGCAGGAGGCTGCGGCAGCCGGAGCGACCAGCCGTCTCAATACCACCGCCCCGCCCGGCAAGCCGGTGCGGAAGATCACCGGACAGCGGATCAGCGACTGGGAGACCGGAAAGAACCTTCCCGCCTCGGAGAGAGAGCTGGGTGCGCTGGTACGAGTTCTCATCGAGCATGTTCGCCGTCGAAGCCGTGACGCAGATCTGCCCGCTGAGCTGCTGGACGAGATGAACTGGCCGCACTGGTGGCGGAAGGCCCAGGACCTGCCCAAGCCCGCGGGCGACGCGGCGGCCTCCGCGTGGGAGGGCGGGCCTCCGTACCTTGGAATGAAGCCCTTCGGCGAGGGCGACAGCGAGGTGTTCTTCGGACGCGAGCAGACCTGCGGCGAACTCGTCGCGATGCTGAGCGAGCGGGTGTCGAAGCCGGACCTGCTCATCGTGTTCGGCCCCTCGGGAGCGGGTAAGTCGTCGCTGCTGCGAGCCGGGCTGCTCGATCATCTCGCCCGTGAGGGACTGCCGGGGATCCCCGAGGCGGCGCGATGGCCGCGTCGGGTGATGAGCCCGACCGAGGATCCGCTGGGCCAGCTTGCCGTGCACCTGGCGGCTCTGACGGGGGGCGACGCGCTGGCGATCAGGGAAGGGTTGCGAAGCCGGCCCGGAGATGCACACCTGCTCTTCCAGCAGGCGTCGATGACGGAGTCCGAGCAGGGCCGGGTGGTACTGGTCGTCGACCAGTTCGAAGAGATCTTCACGCTGGCCTCGAAGGCGCGGGACGACGCCTCGGCACACGCGTTCGTCACGGCCCTGCATGCGGCGGCCACGACCCCGACAGGACCGAGCCGGGCCCCGGCCGCGCTGGTCGTGGTGGGGGTGCGGGGCGATTTCCTCGATCGTTGCGGCGGATATCCGCCGTTGCAGGAGTCTCAGCGAGCGGGTGTCTTTCCGCTCGCCCCCATGACCGACAGCGAGCTTCTCCGCGCCATCACCGGCCCTGCCGGTCGCGCAGGTCTGTCGGTAGAGCGCGGTCTGGCCGATCTCGTCCTGGCAGAACTACGCGCCTCCGGCTCCGAACCGGCTGCCGGCGTCGGCGTGTTGCCCTTGCTGTCACAGGCGATGTTGGCGACGTGGCACCAGTGCGACGGTAGGAGTCTGACGATCGCGGGCTATGGAGCCGCAGGTGGAGTGGCCACCGCTGTCCAGACCAGCGCCGCCCGCGCCTACTCTCTCCTCAGCGGGAATCAGCAGGCCTTGATGCGCCACATCACGCAGCGGCTGACGGTCATGACGGTGGATGGTCACTGGGCGCGACGCCGGATCGGGCGTACCGAACTTCTCGCCGGATACTCCGGCGAGGACCTGACCGACGCGGAAGCGGTGCTGGACCACTTCGTGGAGCAGCGGTTGATGGTCGCCGACAGCGAGGGCACCATCGAGCTGGCGCACGATCTCCTGCTGACGACGTGGCCGACGCTCGCAGGCTGGCTGGAGGAGGACCGAGAAGGCAGGATCGTTCTCGACCAGATCCAGGAGCGCGCCGCCATATGGCGGCGCGACACCGGTGATACATAAAAACTCAATAGCGGTCAGGT